>CAJBVG010000165.1 GCA_903958995.1 uncultured bacterium
ATTAGTTCCCTAGTTCTGACATAAATTTTATTCGCATTAATTGAATCTCTTCTTTAGTATAATCGTCGTTGCCGAGTTCAGTAATTGCATCATCGAGCGAATCGGAATCAGCACCTCTGAAGTAATCAAACACTTCGTCCTGGCGATCATCATCAATTAATTCATCGATATAATAGCTCAAGTTTAATTTTGTACCAGAGGAAACAATGGATTCTATTTCACCGATTAATTGCTCAAAGCTCATACCTTTTGAATTGGCAATATCTTCTAATGAAATTTTACGATCGATGTTTTGAATAATAGCTACTTTGATTGCTGATTTATTAGCAGTCGTTTTCACCACCATGTCCATCGGACGATCGATATCGTTTTCTTCAACGTATTTTTTAATCAAGGCTACGAATGGTGCGCCAAACTTCGCTGCTTTCCCTGTGCCTACTCCTGATATTTGTTTTAATTCTTCAATGTCGAGTGGATAATGAGTCGACATTTCTTGTAATGATGGTTCTTGAAAAACTACAAAAGGAGGAACATTATTTTTCTTGCCAATTTGTTTACACAAATCTTTAAGCATATTAAATAATACGGTATCACTAGCTGCTACGCCAGAATGTGCATCATCATCTGCAGTTTCATCACTTTCATAATCCTTGTTCATACTGAACTTAATGGATGTAGGATTATTGATATAGGTTAAACCGTTCTTCGTGATTTTTAGTAAGCCGTAATTCTCAATATCTTTTTGTAGGAATCCGGATAAGAGTGCCTGACGAATAACCGACTCCCAAAGTTTTCTACTTTCTTCTTTACCGGCACCGTAACATTCTGCTTTTATATGACCAAAATCTTGAATAGATTTATTGTCTTCGCCTAAGATTACACTGATGGTATATTCGGCATTAAATTTCTCATTTAATTCTTTCACTGCTTTCAGTGCAATGAGCAAGAACTCTTGTGCTTCAAAGCGTTCGCGAGGGTAGCGACAATTATCGCACATGCCATTACAAGCTTCTTCGTTAAACGTTTCTCCGAAGTAGTATAGAATTTGTTTTCTACGGCAAGCCGATGATTCTGCGTAATCGACCACTTCGTTTAAGATCTGCAATCCGATTTCTTTTTCAGCAACCGGTTTATCTTTCATAAACTTCGCCAATTTCATAATATCACTTTCTGCATAGAAAGCAATACAATTTCCTTCGCCTCCATCACGTCCTACTCGTCCGGTTTCTTGGTAATACCCTTCTAAGCTTTTCGGCATATCATGGTGAATTACGAAACGAACATCAGGTTTATCAATACCCATACCGAAGGCAATGGTTGCAACAATAACATCCACATCTTCCATCAAGAACATATCTTGATGCATGGCACGTTCTTTCGCTTCTAATCCTGCGTGATATGGCAAAGCCTTAATTCCATTGAGGTTCAGGTTTTCTGCAATCTCCTCCACTTTCTTTCTACTCAAGCAGTAAATAATTCCCGATTTCCCGTGGTTGGCTTTAATGTATTTAATAATCTCTTTAACAACTTGCTTTTTAGGACGAATGTCGTAATAAAGATTAGGTCTGTTAAATGATGATTTATATAAGGTAGCGTCCTGCATTTGCAGGTTCTTCATTATGTCTTGTTGTACTTTAGGAGTAGCCGTTGCCGTTAAAGCGATAATTGGAACGTGACCACCTAATTGATTAATTACCGTTCTTATCTTACGATACTCTGGTCTGAAATCATGCCCCCATTCCGAAATACAATGGGCCTCATCTATTGCAACAAAGGATACCTGAGCAGATTTCAAGAAATCAAGGTTCTCTTGTTTCGCTAAGGATTCTGGAGCAATGTAGAGTAATTTAGTGTCGCCAGACATTACATCACTTTTTACTTTAATGATGTCGGCTTTCGTTAATGATGAATTTAAGAAGTGAGCGATACTATCATTACTACCAAATGCACGGATTTGATCCACTTGGTTCTTCATTAAGGCAATAAGTGGTGAGATTACTAGGGCAACTCCATCACTCATCATAGCAGGCAGTTGATAGCACATCGACTTACCAGCACCGGTCGGCATAATCACAAAAGTATCATTACCAGAAAGAATATTGGTTATAATGGCCTCTTGTTGCCCCTTGAATTGGTCGAAGCCAAAGAAGTTATGTAGGTTATCGAACAGTAATTTCTTAGTCTCTATCATCCTAACACCCCGAAAATGAATTATTTATATAATTGCTCAATTTGAAACCTAAAATAACATATTTTTGCGAATAATATCCTACTATTTAAAAGAAAATTGAAGACAGAAAAAGAAATACTCGACATTGCAAAAAGAGCCTTGCAAAATGAAGCTGATGCTTTATTACAGCTTCAAAATCAGCTCAATACAGATTTCTATAAGATTGTTCAACTCTTATACGAATCTAAAGGCCGAGTAGTAGTAACTGGAATTGGTAAGAGTGCCATCATCGCAAACAAGATGGTTGCCACCTTTAATTCCACCGGAACACCCTCTTTATTCATGCATGCGGCTGACGCTATTCATGGTGATTTAGGAATGATTCAACAACATGATGTGATTATTTGCATCTCGAAGAGCGGAAACACACCAGAAATAAAAGTATTAGCTCCCTTATTGAAGCAATCGGGTAATACCTTAATTGCCATGGTGGGTAATATCGATTCATACTTAGCAAAGCAAGCCGATTATATACTAGATACAACTGTAGAATCTGAAGCCTGCCCTAATAACCTTGCTCCTACAACAAGTACAACAGCACAATTGGCCATGGGCGATGCCTTAGCCGTTTGTTTATTGGAGACTCGTGAATTTAAAGCTGAAGACTTTGCGAAGTACCATCCAGGTGGTGCATTAGGTAAAAAATTATATTTGAAGGTGGGCGATTTGAGTATGCAAAACGAGAAACCTTCGGTTGATTTGAATGAAAATCTTTCGAATGTGATACTTGAAATTACGAGTAAACGTTTAGGCATGACTAGTGTTCTAAATGGGAATGAGCTAGTTGGTGTGATTACGGATGGTGACTTAAGAAGATTAATTGCAAAGGGTTTCAGAAATGACTTACTTGCGAAAGATATTATGGGTAGTAACCCAAAAACAATCCAAAAAGATGAACTAGCAGTTCTGGCTTTGGAAATGATGAAGAACAATAATATTACACAATTAATCGTGATGGATGGAAATTCTTACGAAGGAGTGATACATTTACACGATTTAATCAGAGAAGGTATTTTATAATGCAAGATAATAACAAGTATGCCATTATTATGGCAGGTGGAATCGGTAGTCGATTTTGGCCAATTAGTAAAACCAATCATCCAAAACAATTTTTAGATATACTAGGTACTGGTGAAACGCTTATACAGCAAACGTATAAACGCTTTCTAAAAATTTGTCCTGCCGAAAATATTTACATTGTTACCAACGAATCTTACCGCACTTTGGTTAACGAACAATTACCAGATATTGCAAACAGTCAGATTTTAGGCGAACCATTAGCTAAAAACACAGCTCCTTGTATCGCTTATTCTTGCCATAAAATTCATAAAATTAATCCGAACGCTGTTGTTACGGTAGCACCATCCGATCATTTAATTTTAAATGAAGAAGAGTTTTGCAAGCAAATTAATATGGCATTAGAAACTGCCGAAGCCAATGATTTTTTAATCACGCTAGGTATTAAACCTACTCGCCCAGATACTGGTTACGGTTACATTCAGTACCATGAGCAGATTAATGAAGGCGGACATTATAAGGTGAAAACATTTACTGAAAAACCAAATTTAGAATTAGCAAAAACCTTTATACAAAGCGGCGATTTCCTTTGGAATGCTGGTATCTTCGTATGGAGCACCAAAAGTATTTTAAAAGCATTCGCTAAATATTTACCAGACATTAACGACATTTTCACTGAAGGTAAATTGTATTATAACACTTCACAAGAACATAATTTTATTGAGCGTTCGTATTCACAATGCAGTAACATTTCTATCGATTATGGCATAATGGAGAAAGCAAGTAACGTACAAGTTTTTGCGGCTGATTTCGGTTGGTCTGATTTAGGAACTTGGGGTTCGCTTTATACGGTACTCGATAAAGATTATGTAAGTAATGCTGTAGTTTTCCCGAAGAATGTAATTATGTACGATTCTAATAATTGTATCGTAAATACAAACGTAGAGAAACTTGTTGTTATAAAAGGCCTAGAAGACTTTATCGTAGTTGACTCTGGTGATGTGTTGCTTATTTGTCCGAAGAACGAAGAGCAAGAGATTAAGCAGATTGTGGCAGATATTAAAATGAAAAAAGGCGAACGTTTCGTTTAAGCAACTAAACTTTCTTTAAGGTAAACGCAAAGGTGGTTCCCACTTCTTTGGTACTACGCACATTGATCGTTTGATCGTGAGCCTCTATGATGTGTTTAACGATAGATAATCCTAGTCCTGTTCCACCACCATCTCGTGATCTACTTTTATCAACACGATAGAATCGCTCGAATAAGCGTGGCAGATGTTCTTCATCTATACCAATACCATCGTCGGTAATTTCAATTAAGATGTTTTCATCCATATCATACAAACCAACAAATGTATGTCCATCTACTTTACCGTATTTAATAGAGTTTACAATTAGGTTGATTATCACTTGGCGAATACGATCCTTATCGGCTTCTACAATGAAAGGAACATCGCAACCATCTTTGATAGATAGCTTAATGTTTTTCTCTTTCGCTCTAAAATCTAAACTATCGAAGATGTCGTGAATTAAATCATTGATATCGAAAACTTCCAACTCCATGGTTAAGAAACCCGACTCTAATTGAGAGATGGCTTCTAAATCATCCACTAAGGATGCAATACGGTCTGTACTTTTTGCCGCTTTTTTTAAGAAGTGAATTAATACTTCCGGATCTTCCCAAGCCCCGTCGATTAAGGTGTTTACGTATCCTTGAATATTGAAAATTGGAGTTTTTAATTCATGAGAAACATTCCCTAAAAATTCTTTACGGTAACGTTCCATGGTTCGAAGTTGTTCAATCTCCGATGTCTTATCGGCTGCCCAATCTCTTACCTCTCGCTCCATTTCATTAATGGGATCGAGCATATTAATGTCGCTAATTTTAGGATCCAGCTTACGAACTTTTAAGCTGTGAATATTCTTGTACACTAATTTTATCTTACGATAAATAAAAACTTCTATCGCATATAAAAATAGGAAATAGGAAATTA
>CAJBVG010000166.1 GCA_903958995.1 uncultured bacterium
ACCGTTTAAGCAAAGGCGTAGTGCGTTGTCAAAATTAAATTACATGATGTCATTTTTCAAAAAACTTCCTGGTATACGTTCTGTATTTCGTCAACTTGACAAAAACAAGTTCGATAAAGAATGGAGAGCACATAACGCACATAACGATACCATTATTGGTGATCGTACATTCCCGATGGGCAATGTATCTGTGGGCAAAGCGACTTATGGCATGTTGCAAATACAAAGTTTATTTGAACAAGATGGAGAGAAACTAGAAATTGGAAATTATGTTTCTATTGCACCAGGTGTTCAATTTTTATTAGGAGTGAATCACCAAATCAATACGTTTACTACGTTCCCATTATACTCCAGATTTGTAAAAAGATCACCTATAGATGCAGTTAACAAAGGGCCTTTAGTTATTGAAGATGAAGTTTGGATTGGTACCGATGCGATTTTGTTTTCAGGGGTTCGTGTGGGAAAAGGTGCTATTATTTCTGCAGGAGCAATTGTTACGAAAGATGTTCCTCCATATGCGATTGTTGGTGGAACACCTGCAAAGCTTATTAAATATAGATTCTCAGAAGATATTATTGCAGAATTGTTAACTGTGCATCTAAAAGATTTATCTATCGATTGGATAAAAGAGAATATCGATATGCTTTACAAAGAAATCAATTCAGTGGAAGATGTTATTCGCATCAAAAATTTAATACAGAACAAATAGAAAATAAATGTCACAAGCTCGAATCATAGCCTTTTATTTACCACAATTTCACCCTATTCCTGAGAACGATTTATGGTGGGGAAAAGGTTTTACGGAGTGGACAAATGTTGGGAAAGCGAAGCCTTTGTTTAAAGGACATTACCAACCTAGAGTACCTGCAGATTTAGGGTATTATGATTTAAGATTAGCGGAATCTAGAAAAGCGCAAGCAGATTTAGCAAGAGAATATGGTGTAAATGGTTTCTGCTATTGGCATTACTATTTTGGCAACAAAAAAAGATTAATAGAACGCCCGTTTAATGAAGTGTTAAATTCTGGTGAACCCGACTTCCCATTTTGTTTAGGTTGGGCAAACCATAGTTGGGAAGATAAACAGTTTAGTAAAGATGGGGGTAACAAACTCCTTATTGAACAAAAGTACGGTGGCGAAAGTGATTATACAGAACACTTCTTTGAAGTACTCAAAGCGTTTAAAGATCATCGTTACATCAGAGTAAATAATAAGCCATTGTTTTTTGTTTATGCGCCACAACTCATTCCAGATGTAACGGCATTTATAAATTTATGGCAGAAACTTGCTAAAGAGAATGGACTTGATGGAATTCATTTTGTAGCCAATGCTCAAGCAGATTCCGAAATACAAATAAGAAAAGATCAAGGCTTTGATGCAGTAAATGTTGTTCGTTTATTTCATGTTATAAAAAAGGAAAACACCCTTGTTGAACGTGCTTTTATAAAATTCAAAAGACTCTATTTAAAGCAAGGTATTATTATTGATTATGCGAAGGCTTTCCCTTATTTTAAAGCCGATGCTGATAAACGTGAAGATTGCTACCCAAGCATTTTCCCTAACTGGGATCACTCTCCGCGTTCAGGTAGAAGTGGACATATATTTGTGAATTCTAATCCACACTATTTCAAACAACACGTAAAAGAAATTCTAGAGGTTGTGAAACAAAAATCTCCAGAAAACCAAATTGTGTTTTTAAGATCGTGGAATGAATGGGCCGAAGGAAATTATATGGAACCCGATTTGAAATTCGGCAAAGGGTATTTAGAAGCGTTGAAAGAGGCGATTTCATAATTGTAAATTGTAAATTGTAAGTTGTAAATTTTAATTCACAACTCACAACTCATAATTCACAACTATTCTTTAAACGCTTTAAACGCCCCAAACCCAACCAACAATACAAGTAGAAGCGAACTCGCTAAAGCAATTTTCTCTCCAACAATATATCCTTCTGGTTCGAATTTAAATACAATGCTGTGTTTACCTGATGCGATTTTCATACCACGTAGTAAGTAGTTTACGCGTACATAACCAGCTTTTACACCATCAACATATACATTCCATCCTTTATTGTAATAGATGTCTGAGAATACTGCAAATTGATTTCCGTTTGCATTCGATTCGAAATCCAATTGCATAGGAGCATACTTAGTTAATTTAATAGTTGAAGTACTATCGTTATTTAAGGTAACATCACCTAATTCAGCTTTGAAACGTTCATCGATAATTACTTGATTTTTTGGATTGAAATTAGTCAATGAGTTCATCTCTGAATCAGCATTTGGTACAAACTTTATCTCATTAACAAACCAAGCATTTCCACATACTTGTGGATTCATCTGTACATTTAATTGTTGAGTTTGTTGATTTCCAACGATGAAGTATTTGGTGTTTAACATACTAAATACACTCATGTTTCCTTTCGATAATTGATAATCAATTAAGTCTTGGTAACGTTTTAATTTAGCTGCATGGTAACCGCCAATCGATTTGTGATAATACGAAGTAGCATAGTCACTCGTGAAGTTTTGAGTAGTATTGTAAACGCGGTAGTAAGGGTCTGTATCTTTTAATATTTCTTGATCTACAGGTGTCATCGCTACTTCATTCACTTTAGTTTTTCTTTTAGAGAATGCTGAATCGTTTAAGTAACGTTTATCAACAGACCACATATCAATAACTACAAGTATTAATAGACCTAATATTAATTGTTGTGATTTTATTTTCTTACGAATAAATACAAAAATTAATGTAGCACTTGCCAATACAAATAATAGAGAACGGAAAGCATCAGCGCGTAATAATCCTTTACGGTCTTCTGTAATAGAGCTGATGATTTTATCATAAGCATCACCGAATGCACGCTTATCAAAATCGGCATTACTAAAGCTTCCTGCAAAATCAGGAATCAATGCGAACAATAAGGTTATCCCACCAACTATAATAAATGAATTGCGTAAGGCTTTCGTAATTTTTGCAGGCTCTAATTCATTATCAGTTATTTCTTTTATCGCCAAGCAAGCTAATAATGGGAATAGTAAACTAGTTACAGTTAGAATAGAGGATACGGCTCGAAACTTATTGTACATCGGGAAATAATCAAAAAACAAACCCGATAAACTCATGAAATTTTGACCCCAAGATAAGGCTATGGTTAATAGAACTGTTGCTACAATCCACCACTTCTCTTTTCCTTTTACAACAAACAATCCAAATATAAACAAGAAAAATATAATGGCTCCAAAATAAACTGGTCCGGCGGTAAACGATTGGTCGCCCCAATACAAGGGTAGTCTTTTAATAATTTGTTGCGGGTTGGGAACTCCTTGTTGTTTTAAAAACTTAAACGTTTCAGAAGATTTATCTAATTCGCCAGCAGATGAACCTCCATGAATATTGGGAATTAATAAACTTAAAGTTTCACTTATCCCATAGCTATATTCAAAAGCATAATCTTTAGTTAATCCATTTGTATTTGCATTTGGGTTTAATGTAAGTTCTGATTTACCACGGATGGTTTCATCAGCATACTCTTTAGTGAGCCATAATGGAGTAATGTTTACTCCAACGGCTATTACCGTTGCAACTAATAATACTAATGTTGATTTAACATAAGGCATTAATGTTTTTCCTTTAATAGCATCAACCAACATGAATATTCCATAAATAATTATACCTAAGCCGAAGTAATAGGTCATTTGGAAGTGATTCGCTTTTAATTGAAATGCTAGAAATGCGGCAAATAATGCAGCACCTTGCCATAATTTACCACGGTAGGCAAGCATTGCACCAGCAAGAGTTGGGGCAAACAAACCAATTACTATGGCTTTATTGGTATGCCCTGCACCGATAATAATAAAATTATAAGATGAAAAGGCAAATGCTACAGCGCCGAGCACGCTTAGCCAAACATTCATTTTAAGTGTTCTTAATAAAATAAAAAAACCAATTAAATATAGAAACACTGTATTAATAGGGTTCGGTATTGATCGGTTATAAAAATCTATAAACTTACCTGCAATATTATTCGGGTAACCTAACCATATTTGATAGGTAGGCATACCACCGAACATAGAATTAGTCCATAAGGTATAGTTGCCTGTTTCATTATAATAATTAAAGGCTTCTTGTTGAACACCGTTAATCATTTCCACATCATTCTGGTTTATTTTTTTACCTTCTAAGATCGGACTGAAATAAGCAAAACTCATCGCTATAAACAGTAGAACAGCGATAATTACGAATTGATAACGTTTGATGAAAGATTCTTTTTCCATTGTATTTTTTAGTTGGAAATCAAAAGTAATAAATTGATATCGGTATTTTCAATATATTTATCCTAGAAATCAGTCTATGATACTCATCTATAGTCCTTCGTTAAGCAACCGTTTCCGCTACATCATTCAATTTATTTTTGAAGATGTAGCTCCGCAAGACTATGATTTCTGCAGTGATATTCAAGATTTTACGAATTATATTGGTCCTAAAATCAATTACTCTAATGCTCGTATTACTTCAGAAGAACTATTTATTAACTCATCGGAACTCTTAAAATCTGAAGGGGTTTCGGAGATAGAAGTGCCTGTTCTAAAAGTAGGGAATGAGATTAGGCTATTTCCAATGGAGGAGTCTGACCTGAAATTCGATGTTTTTGCTGCAATATTTTACTTAATTAGTAGGTACGAAGAATACCTGCCTTTTGAAAAGGATAAGCATAGGCGATTTGAAGCCAATCAATCTTTTGCTTATCGTAATTTTTTTCTAGAAAGACCTGTGGTAGATGAATGGATTGTTTTGTTAAAAGCCGAATTATCCTCTAAATTTCCTGAGCTAAAATGGGATCTTCAAAAATTTAGATTTACTCCAACATTAGATATCGACCAAGCATTTAAAATAAAAGGCAAAAGCATTTTTAGAATTGGGAAGCAAATTCTCACATCACTTCTTGCTTTTAAGATATTGAAAGTGATAACTATCTTAAAAGTCTACTTAGGTATAGAGAAAGATCCATTCGATCAATTCGATAATATTGAAGCACTTCATCGTAAGTATAATTTTATTGCAATATATTTTTTCTTGTTTAGCAATAAATTTAATCGTTTCGATATAAATATCTCAACAAAGAACAAAGAGTTTAGGAAACGGATTAAACAAGTTTCAAAAACAGCGCTTGTTGGTATTCATCCATCTTATCACTCTCGTTATGATTATAGAATTATTGACGAAGAAATCAATACTCTTTCTAATGTTTTAAATATTCCAATAAATTCATCGCGCCAACACTATTTAAAATTACGTTTCCCTAATACCTATAAGTCCTTAATTAGTATAGGTATTGCAAACGAATACACTATGGGATATGCTAGTATGCCAGGTTTTAGGGCAAGTACAACGCATTCATTTCGGTTTTATGACATTAAACATGAGCAAGTAAGTTTCTTGCGTATACATCCTTTTTGTGTGATGGATGCAACATTTATTACGTACTTAAAGTATACAGAAGAACAAGCATTTGATAGTATTAAAGTCTTGATGTATAATGTGAAAAAAGTGGATGGTCATTTTATTTCACTTTGGCATAACGAGTCGTTTTCAGAGCAAACTCCTTGGGTAGGATGGAGTGGTTTGTATGAAAAGATGCTTAAACTTGCAAGTAAAGAAGATTGATTTTTATTCACCATTAATTAAATTAACGTGCTTACTAATTTTCAAAACACAAACTCTGTTGTCAATCAATTTGTAGCAGAGTTACGCGATGACAATATCCAAAAGGATAGAGCTCGCTTCCGTTTAAATCTAGAACGTATTGGAGAAGTAATGGCTTACGAAATTAGTAAGAAATTAAAATACGATTCAGTTGAGGTAACCACTCCTTTAGGAATTTCTAATACTTCATTAATAGCTGATCAACCTGTTTTAGCAACGATTCTAAGAGCCGGATTGCCCTTACATCAAGGACTTTTACGAATCTTTGATAAATCGGATTGTGCCTATATTTCAGCATTTCGAAAAACGAAGAAAGACCATTCTTTTGTTATCGAAATGGAATATGTTGCCGTGCCTGAATTAGAAGACCGTGTACTGATTGTCTCAGACCCAATGCTTGCTACCGGTAGTTCAATGGTATTATGCATAAAGGAATTAATGAGCAGAGCTAAGTTTTCTCAAATTCATATTGTAAGTGTAATCGGTAGTACTATTGGTGTACAATATGTACAACGAAATATTCCTAAAGCTCATATTTGGATTGCTGCAATTGATGATGAACTCACAACAAAATCTTACATCGTACCTGGTTTAGGCGATGCAGGCGATTTAGCCTTTGGCGAAAAAATGTAGTTCGTGTGCTGGTATGCTCGTGTGCTCGTGTGCTCGTGTAAGTTTCTAATATCTCAATTCTCAATTCTATGTACTATAAACATTTGTTCTTCGACCTCGACCATACGCTTTGGGATTTTGATGCCAATGCGAGGGAAACCTTGTTGGAGTTATATGATACATATCGTTTAACGGAACTAGGGATTGATTCAGCCGAGAAGTTTATAGAGGTTTATACAGATCATAACCATCGTTTATGGAGAGATTATCATAATGGCTTAATTAGCAAGGAACAATTAAGAAGTTCGAGATTCCGACTAACTTTCGAGCATTTCGAATTGCCCGAGCACCTTATTCCTCATCAGTTTGAAGACGACTACGTAAGTATTTGCCCTACAAAAACGAACTTGTTCGAAGGAACTCATGAAGTACTTAGCGCTTTAAAAACGAATTATAAATTACACATCATCACCAATGGGTTTTTAGAATCTCAGGAGATGAAAATGTCAAGAACAAACCTAAAGCAGTACTTCGATCAAGTGTTTATTTCGGAAGTCATTGGTTTATATAAACCTGACATTGCCTTATTCAATCATGCCCTTGAGGCTGTTGGTGCAGAATCTCATCAAGTACTTATGATAGGTGATAGCTTAGAAGCTGATATTCTTGGTGCAAAAAATGCTGGAATCGATCAGGTTTATTTTAATCCATTATCCGATCCACATAATTATGAAATTACTTATGAAATAAATAAATTACATGAATTATTAGCACTCTTGAAATGAGTTTAAATAGACAATATATTTTACTGATAGATGTAATAAAGAATTATTCATATAAACTTAATAGTTTTAATGAGGAGAGCTTTCAATTCAAATATGATGTCAATACTTGGTCATCAGCAGAAGTATATGCACATATTATTACAGCCAATAAATTAAGCTTAAAGGGGATGTTAAAAGCCCAATTGGGTGAAGCCACAGAAGATTCGAGCCCTCTAAGTTGGAGTGCAAGATTGATATTTTTCACCGGGCGAATCCCTAAAGGAAGAAAAGTCCCTGAACTATTTATTAAAAGAACTCCCAAATTTAATTCAATCACAGAAGCTAAGAATGCATTAGATGAACTGGAGTATGAGTTAAATAATTTATGGGATAATAGAAACTTATGGAGTAAAACACAGAAAATCAAACACCCCGCATTGGGCTTGTTGAATAATAATCAGTGGATGAAATTCATGTTTATTCACTCTAAACATCACCTAAAGCAATTAAAGCGTATTAAACAAAAAATGGAAGTTTAGGCTATTATAATTTAATTTATCAAAAGAGTTAAATTTCTTATTTAATTAACATCGATTTAACATGCCTGATATACTTTTGTGGCATGGAATTATCTCACACCATCATTTTATTAACTGCATTTGCTGCACTACTCGCTTTTTATTTCAGCCCATACGACATAAACGTAGGTGAAGAAGATGAGTAAATCTAAGAACGCATGATCAAAAGACCTGTCGATATTGTCGTAATATCTGACGTCCATTTAGGCACTTACGGTTGCCGAGCAAAAGAGTTATTAAAGTACTTAAAGAGCGTACAACCTGGTATGCTTATTCTAAATGGCGACATTATTGATATGTGGCAATTTAGTAAAAGGTATTTCCCAGAGAACCATTTAAAAGTTATTCGTCGAATACTAAAATACGTTACAGCAGATGTTCCCGTTTATTACCTAACCGGTAATCATGATGAAATGCTAAGAAAATTTGCAGATTTCGATTTGGGGTCATTAAAACTTTGCAATAAACTAGTTCTTGAACTTGATGGTAAGAAAGCATGGATTTTCCATGGAGATGTATTTGACGTAACCATGCAATATTCTAAATTCCTAGCTAAATTAGGAGCTGTTGGATATGATACATTAATCTTAATTAATACATTCATAAACTTCATACTTGAAAAAACAGGTAGAGAGAAAATGAGTCTATCGAAGAAGATAAAGCAATCAGTTAAAGACGCCGTAAAATTTATAAATAGTTTTGAAGATACAGCAGGTAATATTGCCATCGAGAAAAAGTTTGATTATGTTATTTGTGGTCATATTCACCAAGCAGAAATGAGAACGATTACTAATGAAAATGGTTCTGTGTTATATCTTAATTCAGGAGATTGGGTAGAGAGTTTAACGAGTCTTGAATACCATAATGGTGCTTGGAAAATTCATAAATTTGAAGATCATCAGTATCCAGAAATTACCGATGAAGAAGAAATAAAAGAAGAAAATTTAGATCTAAAAGGTAAATTAGATATTGGTCAATTATACAATACTTTAATTCAGTAGTACAAAATCGCAGCATTTCGTCAATTCGAGCGAATTCGGTACATTCGAGAAACACTATGAAAATACTATACGCAATACAAGGTACTGGGAACGGGCATATTAGTCGTGCACGCGATTTCATTCCAGCACTTCAACAATTTGCTGATGTAGATATTTTAATTAGTGGAACACAAGTTGACGTTAGTCTACCTCAAGAAATTAAATATAAATTTAAAGGAGCAGGTTTTGTTTTTGGAAAAAGTGGTGGTGTTGATTATTGGGAAACATTTAAAAGTTTACATTTAATAGATTTAGTTCGAGACATATATAAACTCGACCTGAATCCATATGATATCATCATTAATGATTTCGAACCCGTATCCGCTTGGGCTGCAAAAATCAAAAAGAAACAAGTGATTGCATTAAGTCATCAATCTTCTTTTCTTTCTAAAAAAACTCCACGTCCTAATTTTAATGATGCCTTTGCAGAAGGTATACTAAAACATTACGCGCCTAGCACAAAACAAATTGCGTTCCATTTCGAAAAGTATGATGAGTTTATTAATACTCCTATCATAAGAAAAGAAATTAGAAGTCTTTTGCCTGAAAATAAAGGGCATTACACGGTTTACTTGCCTGCTTATAGTGATAAGTTTTTAATCAAGCACCTAGCAAAATTAGATAAAATTACTTGGCATGTATTTTCAAAACATGAGCATAAAGGTTTTGTAGTTGGAAATGTTATTGTACATCCTATACACAATGAAAAGTTTAATGCGAGTTTAGCTGCTTGCGAAGGATTACTAACTGGCGGTGGATTTGAAGCCCCTGCAGAAGCACTATTCTTAGGGAAAAAAGTATTATCAATACCAATGACTGGTCAATATGAACAAGCGTGTAATGCAGAAGCATTAAGGCGTTTAGGTGTTCCCGTAGTAAACCATATAGAGAATGATTTTAGTACTACCTTACACGATTGGATATATAACCAAGGTGTGGTAAGTGTAGATTTCCCTGATAATTTAGATGAAGTGGTAAAGAAGATTTTTTCGATTTAATACATCTGAAAAAATAATGCGGATATAATCATCAATAAAATTAGCCCTTCCGAGATCCAATGTTTTTTTGCCACTAAAAAGTAGTACGAAAGAAATACTGCAATGGGTGCCGCTAACAAAATAAAGTGATTGATACTAAACGTCGGTTTGATATAGAATGAACAAGCTGTAATGATTATCGAAAATATTAGTAGTTGCTGCGCTTTCCTAACCTGTAATACATTCTTATAGAAATTCTCTCTTAGCTTATTGAACGATACCACTAAAATTAATACCATCGGAATTAGTGGTAAGTAGTCACTGTTTCTTGGGAAAATATTGATTTGCCAATAATTCTTTAAAGGCTGCCAAAGGATATAAAAATCATCCCATCTATCAAACCAAAAGTAATAAAATGCCACAAAAAGGTAAGTCGTTATTGCACCCATAATACTAGATGCCCATTCTCGCCAATTAAATGGTCTAAAGAGTAATAGTGCAATCCAAACTAAAAGAATCCATGCAATAGCTGGGAAATAAAATAATGAAGCTATAGAAACGATTATGCCTAAATCGAAAGTTAAAATATTCGCTTGATTACTCTTATATAGTTTGAATAAGCGAATGAAAATCCACAATTGAAAGAAGATAACTAAAATAGCTGCATTAAAAGTGAAGAAGGTCGGGAACATTCCTGTGATTACAATAAAAAGTAAAGCAGGCAAATGAGTGTTCTTAAATATTAAACTAAAATCATTTACAATTTTAGTCAACCATAAGGCCAATGCATAGAACAAGACAGTTGTAAATAATATATTAAAAAATTTGTTGCCCCATAAGAATGCAAATTTACCAAACAGAAAAGTGCTAAAAGCTTCATTATAGTAAAATACAGGTATTGGTGCACTGTCTAGAAAATAGGGTAACCGTATGCCAACAGCAAGGATAAAGAGTATGACTAGATTAAAAGGGTTCTGAGTTTTAAATAATCGAACAAACATATTTAAAATGTAATTCGTATAAAGTTAGTTTTATTTTTTTGAATACAAGGAATGACTAATTGGTCCGCAGAAATTTGTTTCCCGCCTGCAGGCATTATTAATGTATTTTCATTCTCTTTCAGCAACACCTTCTCAGTCGTCTCGCCTTTATTATTTATCGAACAAGATAAAATGTCGGTGGCTTTTCTTATAAACTTATTATAGATCACATTCACTTTGTCTACATCTAAATTGATAATGTATGATGAATAAAACCCAGCATCATCTTCGGATACCTGGTTTTTTCGAACAATAGACTCCCAATGTATCCTTCCCGTTGGATTAATGGAGAATAGTATAATGTTATCGTAATGGTAGGTATAGGATGTAGTATATAATTGATAATAGGAATTGTAGTTAGTCGACTCTGTTACATAATTAGATTCAGCAACAAGTATAACCCCTCCATCTGTTCGTACAAGTATCTTATCTATATAATAGTTAATTAATTCCGTGCCTCTATTGATGGTTCTCTCGGAATTAAACTCGTTCAAAAATTTTGCTTTAAAACTCTCTGTATAAATTCTAGGTTTAGCATTCAGATTATTTAAATTAATATTTGCATATACGATACCCGCTGAAGAAAAACTATTTAATTCTGAATAAAAACCAGCCATAACAATTTGATTATTGATGTAATCAAATTCCATTTTTATATCATTAATAAAGAATTTTTCTAATGAGATGATGATTGGAATAAGCTTTGAATGATTAGGCTTTGCTATGTTTAAGGTATACTTCTTGTCTCTCAACATTTTTTTATCGAGATCTAAAGAAGTTAAAATATATACATTAGAATCATTACATAATTTAAAATCATTTAGAAAAAGCACACCATCATAATATTCGGTTTTATACTTTGTGCTCCATATCGTTTGTAGCGTTGTGTCAAGTACTTTTACACTAATGCTTAACTTATCATTTTCTGATTCACTCTGTTTGTACATCGTAGCAAGCATCTTTTTGTTTTTGCTTTGGCGGATATAAAATGTACCACGATTTCGTTTTTTATCAAATTGAATTTCATCTAACAAAACAGGAGGAGTATCTGGAACTCCTTTCTTTAAGTTGAACTTTTGGGCAAACAATTCATTTTTGTTCGCTTCCTTATTGATGATGGCATAATATAGATACAAGCTATCATTCAAAAAACTGATGTCCTGTATTTCATGCTCACTACTATAAACATTTAAGGAGTAAGTCCAAATGGTTGCTAAATTATTATTGATAAAAGTAATGTCTACCTTATTGTCGCGTAAACGAAGTTGGTCCTGCTTATTGCCAAATGCCGATGTGCTTTTTAATACAAAGAAACCATTTTCATTTTGCCCAATAACTTTCATAAATGTTCGCTGAAATGATTTCTCAGGTGTTGCGAAATCTACTTTTTGAGCAAAACTGGTGCTGGCAAATAAAAGGAATAGTATTGTTTTAAACTTCATATACACGAATGTACAAAATATCAGTTTTATAAAGCAGGATTTGATTTTAATAGAAATGGGAATTTCTAACAATTGCTACTTTATTAAATATTCATTCACAATATGGGTAATTATGCCTAGATGTTTTATATTTGCACTTTAATAGTATTCAGATGAACAAATTCGGTGTAGTTGTATTCCCAGGGTCAAATTGCGATCAAGATATGGTGTATGTTTTGGAAACAATCATGCAACAAAAAGTTGTAAAATTATGGCACAAAGACCACGATTTGCAAGGTTGTGATTTTATCGTTTTACCTGGTGGATTTTCTTACGGAGATTATTTGAGATCTGGTGCAATTGCTCGTTTTTCACCAATTATGCAAGAGGTTGTTTCTTTTGCAAACAAAGGAGGAAACGTATTAGGTGTTTGTAATGGCTTTCAAATATTAGCGGAAGCGGGATTAGTCCCGGGAGCATTATTACACAACGATTCCCGAAAATTCATTTGTAAAAATGTGCACTTGAAGTCGCAAACTTCAAATTCATTAATAACATCTCAAATTGATCCGAATGCAGTATTGAAAATTCCTATCGCACACGGCGAAGGGAAATATTTTGCTTCTAACGATATTATCAAGTCATTAAATGATAATGACCAAGTGCTTTTCCGTTATTGCGATGAAAATGGAAACATCACCCCAGAATCAAACCCGAACGGAGCTATGGAAAACATTGCTGGTGTTTGCAACGCTGGTAGAAATGTATTTGGAATGATGCCCCACCCAGAACGCGCAGCAGATGGAGAACTTTCAAATATCGACGGTAGAGTACTATTTGAGTCTATATTAGCGCTAACAGTATAGTGTTCGTCGGAGTATAGCGTTCGTCGGGAGTGTAGTGTTCGTCGGAGTGTAGCGTTCGTCGGAGTGTAGCGTTCGTCGGAGTGTCCTCAC
>CAJBVG010000167.1 GCA_903958995.1 uncultured bacterium
CAATAGGTAGCGTATTGGTAGATGCTATTTAATAAACCCACAGTATCAACAATCATTACACGTTTATTCGATGGAAATACAGAAGACTTATGTTTTGTATATAAATCTGCTTCATTGCCAAACATTGCTTTTAAAGAATTTATGTTTTGTTGATTCACTTCGTGAGGAACAAAAATAAATTTCATCAATGGAAATGCTGTCAGTAATTCTTTTATTAATTCTTCATCCTTTGGCCAAGAACTGCCTGCTACAAATACGGAAGATGATTTACAAAATTCAGCAATACAGTTATCTTGAACTGGATTCAAAGAATGCTCGTATACCCTGTCGAATCGGGTATCTCCTGCGATACTGCAATTAGTGATTTTAATGCTATGAAGTAAATCAATACTCTCTTGGTTCTGCACAAAAAAATGAGTCACTAAGCTTAGTATCTTACGTTGAAATGACCCATATGCTTTAAAGAATAATTGTTCTTTTCTGAATATTGATGAAATAATAAACAATGGAATACCGCGCTTATTAGCCTCCTTAAAATAATTGAACCAATATTCATATTTTGTAAAAAAGATTAATGAAGGTTGGATATGATCGAAAACTGATTTTGCATTGGACGGGGTATCGAGTGGTAAGTAATAAACCTTTTCGGCAAGTGCATAATTTTTCCTGACTTCAAAACCTGAAGGAGAAAAAAATGTAACAACAATAGAATAGTTTGGGTATTCTTTTTTAATCTGCTCTAATACATTTCGTCCTTGTTCAAACTCACCCAACGATGCGAAGTGATACCAAATTCTAGGAGTTTGAGGAAGTGGAGTATTAAACTTCGTTTTTTGTTCCACACGGCCTTGAATCCATTGTTTCGCTTTTCGGTTAAATAAAGAAGCGAATAATACAAATAGATAGTAGCTGTAAACACCTAATTGATAAACGATATACATTATCTGTAGTAAAATTCTTTAGGTTGACGTTGGTATAAAGGAAGAATGAACCCAACTTTAAATCCATTCAAATAATCTTTTCTAGATTCATCCAATTTTCGTTGTGCAAAGAAATCCCAATCTCTTCTGTTTTTTGTGAACGACTGGCTAAAATCAAAACCTGCCATGAAATTAATTCGCATACGTTCACTTACATAGAAGTAGCCAAGGAACTCATGTAATGAGATGCCGTTAGTTAATCGATCATATCCAATCCTGTAATTACTACTAAGTGATGGTACATTTTCTTCGAGTACCTCAATATGAATTTTATGTTGAAGAAACCCAACACCTGCTAAAATCATAATTCCACTATTCTTATTAGAGCCGAATACAGGGAAAATCTTACCCGCATGTGCGTATGTACTAAAGCCTCTTTCGAACACTCTTACATCAGCATTTCTACCTTCATTGGTTATGAATTTACCCTTTACTGTTTTTAGACTATCTAAGATGTATTTCTCTTTTACATCACTTCCCGATAAGTAATTTACTTCAGCACCCCAGATAAAGTTTTTCTTCGTTTTATGAAGAAAGCCAGTTCCGATGTTGATAGTATTACCAAAACGACTACTTAGGTCGCCAGCAGGCATTAAAAAAGCGTAATGCACGTGCATCATGGACATACTAACAGTGCTGTCTTTTGATTTGATTCGTTGAGCAAATGAAAAGGTGCTTATAATCAATAAGAAACCTAAAAAAGAAGCGGATATTATGGACTTTATCGTATTCATAATTCAAAAACTTTCTTCGAACGATTTTATTGTGTTTTTGGTTATATTTGTCCGAATGAAAAATTATTCAATAATACAATAATTATTAATTATAAGCAGTATGAAAGTAGCAGTAGTAGGTACAGGGTACGTGGGATTGGTTACGGGAACGTGTTTAGCTGAGGTTGGAGTGGATGTAGTTTGTATCGATATCGATAATAAAAAAATTGAAGGGTTAAGGAATGGTATCATGCCAATTTATGAGCCAGGTTTGGAAGAAATGGTTGTGAAGAATTTCGAAAGAGGAAAAATACAATTTTCGACAAATCTGCCAGAAGCAATAAAAGGGTGTGATGTGGCTTTCATTGCGGTAGGAACTCCTCCCGGGGAAGACGGAAGTGCTGACTTGAAATATGTATTAGGAGTTGCTTCAGAAATCGGAAAGAATATCGATGATTATATTGTAGTGGTTACTAAAAGTACTGTACCTGTAGGTACAGCCCAAAAGGTTAAGAAAGCAATACAAGACCAGCTAACTGATCGTCATTCTACATTAACATTTGACGTTGCATCGAATCCCGAATTTTTAAAAGAAGGTGCTGCGATCGACGATTTCTTACGTCCAGATAGAATTGTAATAGGTATTGAATCTCAACGTGCGGAAGAAATTCTAAAGAAATTATATAAACCATTTGTATTGAATGGACATCCAATTATTAGTATGGATATCCCGTCTGCAGAGATGACTAAATATGCTGCTAACGCGATGCTAGCAACTAAGATTAGTTTTATGAATGATGTAGCTAATCTTTGCGAGATAATGGGTGCCGATGTAAATATGGTTCGTAAAGGAATTGGTTCTGATCCTCGTATCGGTAATAAATTTATCTATCCAGGGATTGGTTACGGTGGATCTTGTTTCCCTAAAGATGTTAAAGCATTAATTAAAACGGCTTCAGAAAATGGTTATGATATGCAAGTATTACAAGCCGTAGAATCAGTAAATGATTACCAAAAATCAGTGCTTTACAATAAAATAATGAAGCATTTCAATAATGATATTAAGGGCAAAACGTTTGCAGTTTGGGGTTTGTCTTTTAAACCTAAAACGGATGATATGCGTGAAGCGCCTTCTTTAGTTATTATTGAAAAATTATTAGCACAAGGTGCAAAAGTGAAAGCACACGATCCAATAGCAATGGACGAAGCGAAGCATTCTCTTCAAGATAAAATTACTTATTGCAAAAAACAAGAAGATGCATTGGTTGATGCTGATGCTCTACTTATTGTTACCGAATGGTCTGAATTTAGAGCACCAAATTTCGAAGAAATTAAATCTAAATTAAAAAGCCCAGTAATTTTCGACGGTAGAAATATTTATGATGCCGAAGAATTAAGATCATTAGGATTTCATTATTACGGAATCGGAATTAAATAAACAGATATGTCGAAAAGAGTATTAATTACAGGTGCTGCAGGTTTCTTAGGTTCACATCTTTGCGATCGATTTATCAAAGAAGGATACCAAGTAGTTGGTATGGATAATCTCATTACAGGGTCACTTCGCAATATTGAACACCTTTTCAAGTTGAAAGAATTTGAATTCTATCATCATGATGTTTCTAAGTTTGTTCATGTACCAGGTGATATTGATTATATATTACACTTTGCTTCACCGGCAAGCCCTATCGATTATCTAAAAATTCCAATTCAAACATTAAAAGTAGGTTCTTTAGGAACACATAATTTGTTAGGATTGGCAAGAGCTAAAAATGCTCGAATGCTTATCGCTTCTACTTCAGAAGTATATGGCGACCCATCAGTTCACCCTCAGCCAGAAGAATATTGGGGAAATGTAAACCCTGTTGGTCCACGCGGAGTTTATGATGAAGCAAAACGTTTTCAAGAAGCCATAACGATGGCATATCATACCTTCCATGGTTTAGAAACTCGTATCGTTCGTATATTTAATACCTATGGTCCTCGTATGCGACTTAATGATGGTCGTGTATTGCCTGCATTTATTGGGCAAGCACTACGTGGCGAAGACTTAACCGCTTTTGGTGATGGTTCTCAAACTCGATCATTCTGCTATGTTGATGATTTAGTGGAAGGCATTTATCGTTTGCTATTAAGTGACTATGCACAACCTGTAAACATTGGCAATCCCGATGAAATTACCATTCGTGAATTTGCGGAAGAAATTTTGAAACTTACCGGTGCAAACCAAAAAATAATTTTCCAAGAGCTTCCACAAGACGATCCAAAACAACGTCAACCAGACATTACGAAAGCTAAAGAAATATTAGGCTGGGAGCCAAAAGTATCAAGAGCAGAAGGTTTGAAAATTACTTATGAATATTTCAAATCCTTACCTGATAAAGAATTAAAACATAAAGAATTCGACGCTTACAATAAATAAGAAATTGAAAACGAAAATACTAATTACCGGAGGCACAGGATATATTGGCTCTCATACTGTAGTGGAATTACAACAACTAGGGTACGAGGTTTTGATTATCGATAACTTAAGTAATTCTAAAATTGAAGTGCTGAACAATATTGAAAAAATTACTGGGCTACGCCCCGCTTTCGAGAAAATTGAAATGTGCGACGAAGTAGTCATGCTTGATTATTTCAATCGTAATAAAGATATTAAAGCGGTTATTCATTTTGCTGCTTGCTTACAAGTAGATGAATCAGTAAGGTTACCTCTAAAATATTATCGAAATAATTTACAGTCTACCATTAACTTGTTGGATTGTATGAATACACACCAAATTCCTAATCTTGTATTTTCATCCTCTTGTACTGTTTATGGCAACCCAGATGTATTACCTGTAGATGAGCATGCACCTGTTAAAAAAGCAATGTCGCCTTACGGGAATACCAAACAAATGGGGGAGGAAATTATCGAAAATGTTTGTAATACGAAATGGTTAAATGCTATTACACTTCGTTATTTCAATCCAATTGGTGCTCATGATTCTGCACTTATTGGTGAAGTTCAACACGGAGTGCCTCATCACCTTATTCCTTACATCACCGAAACGGCTACTGGTAAGCGCGCTCAATTAAATGTTTTTGGTGGCGATTACAATACACATGATGGAACTTGCGTTCGTGATTATGTACATGTAGTGGATATTGCGAAAGCACATATTACAGCTATTGAAAGATTAATCAATAATAAGAACACCAATAATTTTGAAGTATATAATATCGGTACTGGTATTGGATATTCTGTTTTAGATATTATTAATGCTTTTGAAAAAGCAACAGGAATTAAAATAAATTATAAAATAGTGGATCGAAGACCCGGAGATGTGGAAGCCGTTTATGCGAATACAAATCTGGCGAATAACCAACTGGGCTGGACTACCGAGCGAGATATTGAGAACATGATGAAAACCGCTTGGGATTGGGAGATTGCACAACAAAAACAAAATTAAATTTACGATGAAAATCTTAATTACAGGCGGAGCAGGATTTATCGGCTCACATGTTGTTCGTTTAATGGTTACTAAATACCCTCAGTATTCTATAGTAAACCTTGATAAATTAACGTATGCAGGAAACTTAGCAAACCTAAGTGATATCGAGCATGCAAGCAATTATAAATTCGTTAAAGGTGATATTGTTGATGCCGATTTTATCAATACATTATTTGAAACTGAAAAGTTTGATGCTGTAATTCACTTAGCTGCTGAATCACACGTTGACCGATCTATTTCTAATCCTACAGAATTCGTTTTAACCAATGTTTTAGGTACAGTAAATTTATTAAACGCTGCAAGAAAAATTTGGAACATTACAGAAGGGGATGATAAAATTAACAATAGATTTTATCACGTATCTACTGACGAAGTATATGGCACTTTAGGTGAAACAGGGATGTTCACCGAAACAACTTCGTATGATCCTCACAGCCCTTATTCTGCATCGAAAGCAAGTTCAGATCATTTCGTAAGAGCTTACCATGATACGTATAAATTAAATGCTGTAATCTCGAATTGTTCTAACAATTATGGTTCTCATCATTTCCCAGAAAAACTAATTCCACTCTCTATCAATAACATCAAAAATAATTTACCTATTCCAATATATGGGAAAGGGGAGAATATTAGAGATTGGTTATGGGTAGAAGATCATGCTCGCGCTATTGATGTGGTTTTCCATAATGCGAAAGCCGGTAGCACTTACAATATCGGTGGACATAATGAATGGAAAAACATTGACTTAATTCATTTGTTATGTAAAGTAATGGATAAAAAGTTAGGCAGGGCAGAAGGTGAATCAGCTAAGTTGATTACCTATGTTACCGACCGTGCCGGACATGATATGCGTTATGCAATTGATTCGTCTAAACTTCAACGTGAACTCGGATGGAAACCTAGTTTGCAATTCGAAGAAGGATTAGAGAAAACAGTAGATTGGTACCTAGCAAACGAAGAGTGGTTGAATAACGTAACTTCGGGAGCTTATAAAGAATATTATAATACACAGTATAAATAATTATGAGTTAGGAATTAGGAGTTATGAATTCCTAATTCCTAATTCATAATTTCTAATTATCAAAAATGGGTTTTTTCGATTTCTTAAAACAAAACAATACCGAACAAGTAACACTTGATTTCTCAAGTCTAGGGGTAGATATGCATTCGCATTTAATACCTGGAATAGACGATGGATCAAAAACGTTAGAGGAATCGATAGTCCTTATTACTGAGCTTAATAAACTTGGATTTAATAAGATTATTACCACTCCCCATATCATGAGCGATTATTATCGCAACACACCAGATATTATTTTAAGAGGCCGAGATACCATTAGAGAAGAACTACACAAACAAAATATTAATATTGAATTTGATGCTGCAGCTGAATATTATTATGATGAATATTTTTTAGACTTATTAAAAGAAAAGAAAATCATTGCCATTAATAATGAATACCTACTGTTCGAATTATCTTATCTTACAAAACCTACCGGGATAAAAGAATTAATTTTTGAGATTCAATTGAAAGGATATAAACCTTTATTAGCACATCCCGAACGATACCCATTTTTACGTTTAGACGAATATCAAGAGTTGAAAGAAGCTGGGTGTTTATTTCAAATGAATATTTTATCGGCAACAGGTCATTATGGAAGCCATGCTAAAATTAATGCAGAATTATTAATCGAGAATCAACTGGTTGATTTCTTAGCAACCGATTTACATCACTTTCAACATATTCGATTAATACGTAAAAATGCAATGCATACTGAGAAGTTGTTGCAACTAGTTACGTTTAATGATTTAAAAAACAAATCTTTATTGTAATTATTCGTATCGAAGAGCTTCTACAGGATCTAATTTGGAAGCTTTAATTGCTGGGTAAATTCCAGAAATTAATCCTACTACAAAGCAAATGGCGAAGCCACCAAACATCCATAACCATGGGATGATAAAGCCACCACCTATTACAAGGCTCGTTAAATTTCCTATTATTATTCCTAATATAATTCCACCTATTCCACCAAGTTGGCAAATAACAATGGCCTCAATTAAGAACTGACGTCGAATTACAAGCGAATTTGCTCCTATAGCTTTTCTTATTCCAATTTCGCGTGTACGCTCAGTTACTGATACCAACATGATGTTCATCAAACCAATTGATGCACCAATTAAAGTAATTAATCCGATCGACCAACCAGCTACAAGTAGTACTTGTAAATTTGAAATCAATGAATTGGCTAAACTATCGCTTTGTGTAATTTCGAAATTGTTCTCTTGGCGAGTGTTGAGTTTTCGGATGTTTCTGAATTTAGCAGTTGCTTCTGCTACTGCAGCATCTAATATTTTACCATCTTCAACAATTACACTAATAGTATAAGAAGTGTTTCCTCCAGATTTAAGTTGAATGCCTCTTTGCAAAGGAATGATGCAAATTTTATCTCCACCAAATCCCATGCTCGATCCTTTTTCTTCTAAAGAGCCAATCACACGAAATTTAGTACTACCAATACTGACGTATTCACCTATTGGATTTTTACCTTTAAATACCTTATCCGTTATTTCTTTCCCAATAATAGTTACCGCTGTTCCATACTCTTCTTCACTTTGAGAAAAGTTACGACCATTTGCCAATTTGTATCCTGCTGTATTTAAATATGGAGAAGTAGCCGCCATAATTAAAATGTTCGGATTGGTTTTTATTGATCCATTTTTTACAGTTCCTGTAAATGTTGGAGCAAAGGATAACGATACTTGTGAAGGGAATTGGAATTTATCTTGAAATGCCTTTGCTTGTTCTAGACGAATGACTTCGTAATTTTTCGGACGAGAACCAGAGTTACCTATTCTCATTCCACTTGCTCCTCGGTTACGAATAGTAAACGAGTTAGCACCCATACTTGCAAACTTATTTTTAATGGATGAATTCATTCCGTCGATCGACGTCATGATGCCTACCAAAGCCATAATACCTATTGCGATAATCAGTGCCGTGAGCACAGTTCGCAGCATATTCGATTTAATCGATACGAAAGCTAATTTGATATTTTCTTTGTAGGTCATTATGCACTAAGATACGTAATACTAGATTAGCAGAGCTATCTAGCAAAAATATTACTTATGCACTAAAAGAACTGCCACAGCCACAAGTGCTTGTTGCATTAGGGTTACTAAAAGTGAATCCTCTAGAATTTAACCCATCTTGATAGTCGACCTCTGTGCCCAAAAGGTATAATCCATGCGATTTGTTCACGTAGATTTTTACCTCATCAATATAAAACTCCTGGTCGTTATCTTGTTTTTTATCGAAACCTAATACATAAGTCATTCCTGAACAACCACCACCGTTTACACCAATTCTCAACCCGAAATCAGCTTCTAATTCTTTCTCAGAAAGCAATTGCTTAACTGCCTTTATAGCATTTTCAGTAAGTGTTACAGGGGTAAATGTGCTTTGTTTTGCTTCAGTTTCCATATTCTTTCCTATTTAATGTACAAAATTACGGTATTACCCTTATAATACAAACAGCAAAGTCAATTGTTTTTACTTAAGAAGAGAAACGAAAAAATATTACATTTGCTTTCATTTAAATCAACTATGAACTGGCCTATCTTTTTAATGGAATTATTAAAGCTAATCGTTCCAGCATTAATTGTGTTTTTAACAGCCTATTTTGTGCTGAACTCTTATCTCGAAAATGATTATCAAAAAAGACTTTTAGAGATGAGAATGAATAATCAAGGTGCAGTTACCCCATTAAGACTTCAAGCATATGAGCGGCTAACACTCTTTGTAGAGCGAATTAGCTTGCAAAGCATTATAATGCGTTCTCATCAAACTGGCATGACAGCTCGTGACCTTCATACTTCTATGTTGCAAGATATTCGTGCAGAATTTGATCATAATGTTTCACAACAAATTTTTGTTTCACCTCAAACTTGGACAATGATTAAAGCTGTGAAAGAAGAAACAATAAATATTATCAATTTTGCAGCAACAAACTTACCGCCTCAAGCAACAGGTTTAGATTTAAGTAAAGCTATTTTCGAAGCATTAGCAAGCTCAGAACGTAATCCACATCAAGTGGCACTTTCTATGATACGCACTGAAGTTCAACAATATTTTTAATGCACTATGAGCGAAGAAAAAAAAATCTTCAGAACAACGTCTGGAATTGAAATTAAGGAAGTGTATGTAAATGCACCTGACCCTATAGAAAATCCAGGAGTATTTCCATTTACAAGAGGTATACAAGCCGATATGTATCGCGGACGTTTATGGACGATGCGTCAATATGCAGGTTTCTCTACTGCCGAAGAATCAAATAAGCGTTATCACTATTTATTGAAACAAGGTACTACTGGACTTTCAGTCGCATTCGATTTGCCTACACAAATTGGTTACGATTCTGATCATGAATTTGCGGAAGGCGAAGTAGGGAAAGTTGGTGTTGCAATTGATTCGCTGAAAGACATGGAAACACTTTTTGATGGTATTGCCTTAGAGAATATCACCACATCCATGACCATCAATGCAACGGCTTCAACACTATTAGCGATGTATATTGCTTTGGCTAAAAAGCAAGGCGCCGACATTAAAAAAATATCAGGAACAATTCAAAATGATATTTTAAAAGAATATGCTGCTCGTGGAACATATATTTATCCACCTAAAGCGTCAATGCGTTTAATTACTGACATTTTCGAGTATTGTAGTAAAGAAGTTCCGAAATGGAATACTATTTCTATTTCAGGTTACCATATTCGTGAAGCTGGTTCTACAGCAGTTCAAGAACTAGCGTTTACATTGGCTAATGGTAAATCTTATTTACAAGCTGCCATTGATAAGGGATTAGAAATTGATATTTTCGCAAAACGACTATCCTTCTTCTTTAATTGCCATAATAATTTCTTCGAAGAAATTGCCAAATTTAGAGCAGCTCGAAGGATGTGGGCAAAAATTACAAAAGACTTAGGTGCTAAAGATGAGCGTGCAATGCAATTGAGATTCCATACACAAACAGGAGGATCTACACTAAGCGCACAACAGCCCATGAATAATATTATTCGTGTGGGGAATCAAGCAATGGCTGCCGTACTTGGTGGGACACAATCTTTACATACTAATGGGTATGACGAAGCTTTGTCATTACCAACTGAAGACGCTGCAAAAATCGCACTAAGAACTCAGCAAATTATCGCATACGAATCTGGAGTCACTGAAACAGTGGATCCATTAGCAGGTTCTTACTTCGTAGAAGAGCTAACCAATACCATTGAAGCGGAAGCGTGGAAATACATTGAAAAAATTGATGCCATGGGCGGTTCAGTAAATGCTATTGAACAAGGGTATATTCAAGATGAAATCGCAAGTGCATCATACGAATATCAAAAAGATATTGAATCGGGTGCAAGAATAAGTGTTGGAGTAAATAAATTTACTGAAGTAGCAAAACCATTAGGTAAAACCTTTAGAGTAGATGATTCTATTCGATTGGTTCAAATGGACAAAATCAATAAATTAAAAGCAGAACGTAATCAAGCTGATGTAGATTCTGCATTAGCAACCCTATCTGCTCATGCACGCAGTACGGAGAATTTAATGCCTGATATTATTAAAGCCGTGGAAGCTTATGCTACACTTGGAGAAATTGCTAATATACTTAGAGATGTTTTTGGTGAATATTAAAAATCAAACATTAAGATTAATAACCATAGGTATTATTCTTAGCACAACAATTTCTTGCCATACCCATTTAGTCTTATCAAAAGAGAATGTTTCTCAAAGAAAGATAGATTCAACTATAATTAGTGATGAAGCTATAACGGCTTATTATTTGCCTTATAAAAAGTCCCTTGATTCTTCTATGAATGCCATATTAGTGTATTCAAATGAGGAGTTAACAAAAGCTCAGCCCGAAAGCAAACTAAGTAACTTCTTTAGTGATGCCATTTCTGCTACATGCAAGCAACGCAAAATTGCCTTCGATTTCGCATTGCCTACCACAAATGGAGGAATACGTACTAGTTTACCCAAAGGAGCAATTACTTTGCGTAATGCATTTGAGTTGATGCCATTTGAAAACGAATTGGTAGTACTTTATTTGCCAGGGTCATCTATAACTAAACTTGCTCAATTCATTATAGAAAAAGGTGGTCAGCCAGTCTCTAATTTTATATTAGAAGTCAAAGGAGATAGCATCTCAACATTATTAATTAACAATCAACCTCTTGAGCTTACTAAAACTTATCGAGTGCTCACGTCAGATTACCTAGCTAATGGTGGTGACGGCATTATAGCATTTAAGGATGCTATTAAAAAAGAGAATACAAATATTAAAGTGCGTGATGCTATTATAGAATACATGCGTAATGAGCAAAGTGCAGGTCGTACATTAAATCCTATGCTAGATGGAAGAATCAAAATCGAAAAGTAGAAGAGACTTCTTGAAGAAATTCGGATTGCTTTCTGCAGGTCTTGCGGTAAGTCCGTGGATTTCTTCAGAGGCAGCCTCCCCTAAAATCGAGAAGCTAACAATACTTCATACAAACGATGTACACAGCAGAATTGACCCTTTCCCTATGGATGGCTCAAGAAACGCTGGCTTAGGTGGTGTAGCTCGTAGAGCTAGCTTAATCTCACAAATACGTAAAGAAGAAGAGCATGTATTGCTATTGGATGCAGGAGATATCTTTCAAGGTACACCTTACTTCAATCTATATGGTGGTGAACTTGAGATTAAGTTGATGTCGAAACTTGGTTATGACGCCGCTACTTTAGGTAATCATGATTTTGATAATGGAGTAGATGGCTTTAGTAAACAATTGCCTCATGCAAATTTTCCAATTATTTGTTCGAACTACGATTTTAGAAATACTAGCTTAGAAAACAGTACATTTCCATATAAGGTCTTTAGAAAAGGGAAACTCAAGATAGGCGTTATTGGTATCGGTATTGAATTAGATGGCCTTGTAGAGAAGAAAAACTATGGTGAGACCATTTATCTCGACCCAATTATACAAGCAAACAAGTATGCAGAACTCTTAAAGATAGAGGAGAAATGTGATTTAGTAATATGCTTATCCCATTTAGGGTACAAATATAAAGAGCAAAAGGTTTCTGATCAGATACTTGCAAAACAATCGTCTAACATCGATTTAATCATCGGTGCACACACGCACACCTTTATGCTACAACCAGAGGTGTTAAAGAACGCTGATGGCAAAGAAGTTAAAATTTTTCAAGTGGGTTATGCCGGTATTAATTTGGGTAGAGTAGATTACTACTTTGAGTATGCTCGCCAACGAAAAACTTCTGTTGCAACAAGTATGTTAATTAGCGAAGATTTAGACCAACAAGTTTAGGCTGATTTCAATTTCTGTTTAACATAAAAACACTAAATTATCTTTAGAATTGATTTTCAATCATTTAACTAAAAAGGCCTGAAAATACTTGTAAAATCAGGGAATTACGCTTATGTTGATAAAATAATTAGAGCAGCTGTTCATATTATTTTAAAATATATTTAACAAAAAAAGAGCAATACGACGTGCAAACGCACAAATGAAATAATCAAGTATTTTTTTTATTTTTTTGTTAGGAAATTTTTCTAATATTCGTTGTTCCTAAGGGGGCTGTAAAAAGCTTCTTAACTAAACCAGATTAATTTTTTTTTTGCTCAGTAGAATGATAGAGACTAGTACAAACGTTTGGGAGAATTGCCTAAAAATTATTAAAGATAATGTACCTGCTCAAAGTTTTAAAACTTGGTTCGAACCAATTAAAGCGTTGAAGCTAGAAGGAACAGTATTAACAATTCAAGTTCCAAGTTTATTTTTTTATGAATGGTTGGAAGAGCATTACGTAAATTTATTAAGAAAGACGATTAAACACGAGCTTGGTCAAGAAGCCCGTTTAGAGTATAATATCGTAGTTGATAACGCTTCTTCGGATAGAAAAGCTCATACTATTAATATTCCAGCATCTCCAAATGGAGAATTAAAGAATCCATCTGTTCCTATTCCAGTAACAGTACCTTCTTCTATTCGCAATCCATTTGTTATCCCAGGATTAAAAAAGATCAACATTGATTCTCAATTGAATTCTAAATATTCATTTGACAACTTCGTTGAAGGAGACTGCAATCGCTTAGCACGCTCTGCGGGCTTTGCTGTAGCCAACAAACCAGGTGGAACATCATTCAACCCTTTAATGATATATGGTCCAACAGGATTAGGCAAAACCCATTTAATCCATGCCATCGGAGGAGCTATTAAAGATAGATTCCCTGATAAGCAAGTATTATATGTAAATGCAGAGAAGTTTACTCAGCAGTTTGTTGAATCAATGAAGAACAATACCATCAACGACTTTAAGAATTTCTATCAGTTAATTGATGTATTAATTATAGACGACGTTCATAACTTTGCTGGAAAAGAAAAAACTCAAGATATTTTCTTCCACATCTTTAATGAACTTCATCAAACAAATAAACAAATTGTATTAACATCAGATAAAGCTCCTAAAGATTTAATTGGTGTTGAAGATAGATTGTTATCTCGTTTCAAATGGGGCTTAACAGCTGACCTACAAGTTCCAGATTTTGAAACTCGTATGGCTATCCTTTACAAAAAGATGCAATCGGATGGAATTGAATTACCTCAAGATGTAGTAGAATATGTTGCTCATAACATCGATAGCAACATGCGTGATCTAGAAGGAGCTATGGTTTCATTACTTGCTCACTCTACATTAAACAAAAAAGAAATTGACTTGCCTTTAGCAAAACAAATGCTAAAGAACTTTATAAAGAATTCGAACAAAGAAATCTCTATTGAATATATTCAAAAATTAGTTTGCGAATATTTTGAGGTGCCTGTTGAGATGTTAAAATCGCAAACACGTAAAAGAGAAATCGTACAAGCTCGTCAAATATCAATGTACCTTGCTAAAGGTCACACTAAATCTTCATTAAAATCAATAGGTATGCATTTCGGTGGAAGAGATCACTCTACTGTAATCTATGCTTGCCAAACTGTAGAGGACTTAATTGATACCGACAAAAAATTCAGAGCTTACGTAGCAGATATTCAGAAGAAATTAAAGTTGTCTTAAACTAGACACTAGACACTGGACTTGAGACACAGGAAAAATATTTCAGAATCTCAAGTCCTATGTCTCAAGTCTCATATCTCAAGTCTATCTTATCGGTAAACTAAACGAAAACGTACTTCCCTTACCAATTTCCGATTTCACCCAAATCTCACCATTGTTTTTCTCAACAAACTCTTTGCATAATAGTAATCCTAAACCAGTGCCTTTCTCAGCATAAGTTCCTGCGGTACTGAAATTATTCATTCCAAATAATTTGTCAATATTTTCATCAGAGATTCCAATTCCAGTATCTGTAATTTCCGTGATGTAATAATTCCCAGCTAACCGAGAACTTAAAGTGATGGTGTTTGACTTGTTACAATATTTCACTGCGTTTGATAAGATATTTCGAATTACTAATTCAATCATGTTCTTATCTGCATATACAGTAGTACTCTCCGGTATCGTATTAATTATGTTTAATGATTTTTCTTTAATCTGACTTTCTAACAAGTTCGTTTGAATTATAGAAAGGATATGAAGGTTAATGTATTCAGGGTTTACACGCTCTCCCTTAAGTTGGGTTCTCGACCAAAATAATAAATTTTCTAATAGTGATGCGGTTGATTTTATATCAGCATTAATTAAAGGCAAATGTGTTTTTAATTCTTCATCAGTAATAATATGCTGATCGAATAAGCTCATTATTTCTTTTAAATTCATGATTGGTCCGCGTAAATCATGTGCAATAATTGAAAACATTTTATCTTTCAATTGATTTAAAGCAACCAGCTCATCAGATTGGTTTTTCAAAACAACATCTGATTTTTTTCTAGAAGTTATTTCTCTGAAAATTAAAATTACTCCGCCATATATAGTGCCTTTTTCGAATAATGGATTTATAGATATTTCATAAAAATGATTATGCACTTCTAGTTCATAAACAATTGGAGTGCGATTGTTTATGTGGTTAATTAGCTCAGCATTTCCTTCAAAATACTCTTCATAGTTTCTTCCAATCGAAATTTTCTTATAGAATTCTGTAGCAAATATTTTTTTTAATTTAGTATTCATATCAACTACTCTATCGAGTGTATCTAATACTAATACGCCATTACGTAGATCCTCAATTATTTTATCCCTTGCTACAGGTATAATGTCAAATAATTTTAATTGTACCAATCCAATACTTGTAATTAAACAAGTAACACTAAATGCATATGGAGTAAGATCAATATGTCCGAAGGGTCTGTAATTAAACAAATAAGTAACATTTACCAACCAAGGAATTAATGCGGCTATAATGATTACATAATTCTGGCGCTTATATACTTTATCAGCTCGAATGAATTTCTGTACTAATAAAATCAAACCAGTAATGAGAAGCGTATAAAAATAAATAGCATGAACTACATATATAGGACCAACTTCTAATGCTAATAATGGGAAATGTGTAAAGTCGTCAATACTAATATTTGTATAAAATAAATGATGGTAATGATTTGTCCAAACAGAAAGAAATGTAATACTTGGAATTATATATAGAATAGCAATTCGAGGTATGGTTAACCAATGGTTTTTACCAATAAATTTAATGATAAATTGCAGCCACATCACAGGCAAGAAAGCAATCCCGATGTATTCAATACGCAACCAGAAAATCATTCTTGAGTATTCAATTGAAGAAAGTTCAAATGAATAGGCTATAGACCAAATTGCAATTCCTAAAGTGATATAGGCAAATTGACGAACTGCTTCACCGCTTCTTCTAAATACAATTATCGACATGAATACGGCTGCAATGCCGAACAGCAATAGTGTAATAGAATAAGGGTTAAAAGTCATGAGTGAGTCGTTGTAAATTTAATCAGAAAAGTGGTTTTTACCATCCACCACTAGCTCCACCACCACCAAAGCTTCCACCACCAAATCCACCAAATCCACCACCACCACTACTGCTTCCACCGCCAAAACCGCCACCACCGAATCCACCACCACCGATAAAAGGAGGGAAGAAACCACCACCACCACGGATACCTTTTCCATCTATGGTTTGATAGCGTTTGCTTCTACTTATTAATGCAATAAAAGCTATAAATAAAATGATGATAAGTCCGAAAGGAACTTTGTTTTTTTTATTGTTGTAATGGTCAGCTTTATATTCACCTGCAGCAAATTTAAAGATTGCAGTGGTTGCTAAATCAAAACCTCCATAATAATCGCTTTGTTTAAAAGAAGGTTTCATTTCCTTCTCAATAATTCGCTTGCAAATGGCATCAGGTAATACGCCTTCTAATCCGTAACCCGTTTGAATGCTCATTTTCTTTTCATCAAGTGAAACTAAAATTAATGCTCCGTTATTTTTATCGGCTTTCCCAATTCCCCAAGCATTTGCTAACCGAACAGCATAGTCAGATATTTCATAACCCTCTAGTGATTTGATGATAACAATGGTAACTTGAGTAGAAGTTGTATCATTGTAGGCTACTAATTTAGACTCTAATGCACTCACTTCATCTACACTAAGTAATGTAGCAAAGTCGTTTACTAATCGTTTACTTTTAGTAGGGAATTCTTGTGCATTTACACTTCCATAAATGAACAACAATAATAGGAGGATTAAATTACGAGAATACAATTTCATCAGGAAGTTCATTTTTATCGTCTTTATCATATGGGAATAATGCTTTTAGTTGATCACCAACTTTTGCAATTCCATTTTTCAACCCTTCAGCCATTTCTGCTTTTTTGAAATAACTTCCCATTAAGTCTTTTGTACTTTCCCAAAAATCGGGAGCAACTTTTTCGTTAATTCCAGAATCGCCAATAATGGCAAACTTCTTATCTTCTACTGCTAAATAAATGAGTACACCATTTCTCAAAGCAGTATCATGCATTTTAAGCTGCTTAAATTGATAAGCAGCTCGATCTAGAATATTTTTTTCTTTGCATTTCGCTTCTACAAATACGCGAATCTCTCCGGAAGTTTGATGTTCCGCAGCTTGAATGGCAAGCTTAATTTCTTCTTGCTCTTCTGCATTGAATAATGGTGTAGCCATATTAGAATTTTACTTCAGGTGCTTTCTCTGCGCCCTTCTCTGCTTCAAAATAACCTTTCTTCGCAAATCCAAAAATCCCAGCTGTAATATTATTTGGGAATGAACGAATCTTAGAATTGTATTCCTGAGTAACTTTGTTAAAGCTATTTCTTTCTACAGCAATTCTGTTTTCAGTTCCTTCTAATTGAGCTTGCAATTCTAAGAAATTCTGATTTGCTTTTAAATCAGGGTATTTTTCAACCACTACTAATAGTTTAGACAACGCCGATGTTAATTGGCCTTGAGCTGCTTGGAATTGTTGAATTGACTCAGGAGTTAATTTACTAGGATCAATATTTACCGAAGTTGCTTTCGAACGAGCTTCAGTAACTGATGTTAATACATCTTTCTCGAAATTAGCATATCCTTTTACGGTATTCACTAAATTCGGAATAAGATCAGAGCGACGTTGATATACGTTTTCTACTTGAGCCCATTGAGAATTAACTTTTTCATCTAATTTAACCATTGAGTTGTATCCACAACCACCGAATAATACCACCATGGCAATTATTCCAACAAATATTAAAATGTTTCTGTTCATTTTGTTTTTCATTTTATTGTAATCAAATGTATAAAAAATAAAGTCTACTTTTGTTTTAATGTAAGATAAATACTTACCATGATAAAAGAGCTAGAAATCACCATTGCACCAGAATTTTTACACAACGATTCTGCCATTCGCGCCCAAATTTTGAAATTAGTACCCGTTTCAAATCAAGAGTTAACTGCCTTTCAAATACTCAAACGTTCTATTGATGCACGTTCTCATCGTGTAGTATATAGGATAAAGTTGCTTGCATTTATTGGCGAAGAGTATATCCCACATTCTTTATTTAATTTTAATATTCAAGATGTTACAAATGCAAAGCCTGCACACATTATTGGTGCTGGTCCTGCCGGATTATTTGCTGCATTGCGATTAATAGAAAATGGCATTAAGCCAATTTTATTTGAACGTGGGAAGAATGTGAAGGATCGTCGAAGAGATTTAGCACTTCTAAATAAAGAATTAGTAGTAAATCCAGAATCTAATTATTGCTTCGGTGAAGGTGGTGCAGGTACTTACTCCGATGGTAAAATGTATACCCGTTCTACGAAACGTGGTGAAGTAGATCGTATTTTAGCTCGATTTATTCAACATGGTGCAGATCCAGATATTGCAATAAACACAAGACCTCACATCGGTACAAATAAACTCCCACAAATTATTCAGAGTCTTCGAGAACTAATTCTTTCTTGTGGAGGCGAAATTCATTTTAATTCAAAATTAACAGACATCGAAATTCAAAATAATCGATTAAATAGTATAGTTATTAATGAAAACGAACGACACCCAATCACCTCGTTGATATTAGCCACTGGACATTCTGCTCGTGATATTTATGAATTATTACACAATAAGGGAGTCCGACTGGAGGCCAAGCCATTTGCACTAGGCGTTCGAATAGAACATCCACAAACATTAATTGATCAAGCTCAATACCATTGTGATAGTAGGCCAGATTCTTTACCTCCTGCCTATTATAATATAGTAGAACAAGTAAATCAAAAAGGAGTATTTTCATTTTGTATGTGCCCAGGTGGCATTATTGCTCCTTGCGCTACAAGTCCAGGAGAAGTCGTAGTTAATGGTTGGTCTCCTTCTAAACGGAATAACCCATTTGCTAATTCAGGTTTAGTTGTGCAAATTGATTTATCAGACATCCCCAATGCACAAGACCCATTGGCTGCTTTGAATTTTCAGCATGCAGTAGAGAAAAAAGCTTTTGAAAGTGCAAACAATTCTATAAAAGCTCCTGCTCAACGTATCGTTGATTTTGTTGAGGGGAAGGTATCGAGCTTTCTTCCAGAAAATTCTTACATACCCGGACTTACATCTACTGATTTGTCTGAAGTTTTGCCAGCTCATGTTTCTAGTCGACTAAAGAAAGCTTTACCAGTTTTTGGTAAAAAGATGAATGGGTATTATAGTAACGATGGAATAATTGTAGGTGTTGAATCTAGAACATCTTCGCCAGTACGTATTCCAAGAGATAAAATAACCCTACAGCATGTTGAAGTGCAAGGATTATTTCCTTGTGCAGAAGGAGCCGGGTACGCGGGTGGTATAGTTTCGGCAGCAATTGACGGTGAGAAATGTGCCGACGCGGTTAGAACTTTTTACGAAAACTAATGTTTTATATATTATGGAAAGAGTAGTTTATAGAAAAGAAATCATCAAAAATGGAATTAGTTTCGGTTCTGTTTTAGCCATTGTTATCAGTTGGACAATGAACAAGTCTATCGTTTGGGCTATTATACATGGTCTACTAGGTTGGTTATATGTGTTGTATTATGTGATTAGATTTTATTAAGATGAAGACTGTAGTTATAGGGGCAAGTAATAATCCTGATCGATATTCTTATAAGGCAGCAAAGCAATTGCTTCAACACAAACATGAGGTTGTGCTAGTTAGCAATAAAAAGGCGGAGGTGTTTGGAATTGCAATTGAAACGATTGATCATCTTCACGAAGGTATAGATACCATTACATTATATGTTGGTCCACAAAACCAAGCAGTATATAAGGATTACATAATAAATTGTAACCCACGACGAGTTATTTTTAATCCAGGCACAGAGAACCCAGAAATGGGGCATTTCTTAGAGAAAAATGGCATAATAGTAGAGGAAGCGTGCACATTAGTACTACTTTCTACTGGGCAATACTAAATTATAGCCTTATTTATCAGCACAATGCCTTATAATCGAACATTTCTTTTGCAGAAGTCGATATTCTTCGTACTTTTGCAACCCCAACAAAGGGGAATAAGTTCTTTTTTTACGGTTTCAATACGATTTTAAACTAAAGCATTACAATTCAGCGTAATAATTTAACATTAAAAAAAAGTTTAATTAATATTTGGAATACGATAAAAGATTTCTACCTTTGCAGTCCCCAAACGAGGGGTATTTAAATCGAAACGACGAAAAGTCGAAGAGACGAAGA
>CAJBVG010000168.1 GCA_903958995.1 uncultured bacterium
ATGGAGTAAATATTAGTACCATTTCATTGAATTCATTCTGGGCACCTATTGGTGGCTTAACCAGTACGTATGACCCGAAAATTTTATACGATCATGTTGCGAATCGTTGGATATTTGTTTCTTCAGCAGAACCTCAGTCTAACAACTCGTGTACCTTATTAGCTGTTTCTAAAACAAGCGACCCTACACAAGGATGGAATATGTACAAAGTAGATGTTGATCCTACGAATCAACGCTGGGTAGATTTTCCGAGTGTTGGATTTAATGGAAAATGGATTGTGGTGCAAATGAATTTATTTTCAATGCCTACATCTACATCTACTTCTCATCAAATTTATGTTTGGAATAAAGCAGATGTATACAGTAACGGCGTTGGTAAATTCACAAAATTTGAAGTAACCAATGAAGGAACTGCAGTTGCTTGCCCATCTATTCATTATGATAATTCTACTAGTAAAATGTTTTTAATAAGAGCATCTACTGGTAATAGTTCAGGTAAAGGTGCTATAACCATGAGAACAATTTCTGGACCTATAGATACACCTGTAATGTCTGCTCCAACTGGAATCCAAGCAAGTATTTCTTGGGCTACAAGTGCTGGTACAAATGGAAATTTTAATCCTCAAATGGGGACAAGCAATTTAATTAATGCAGGTGATCATCGTATTCGCCAAGTGGTTGTTCGTAATGGTAGAATTTGGGCAACTCATTCTATTTATTTACCAACTGTAAGCGCTAAACGTACTTCAATACAATGGTGGGAGTTAGATACCTTAGGAAATATTATTCAACGTTCTTTAATTGATGATCCAACCAATGCAATGCATTATAACTATCCAAGTATTGCAGTAAATAAAAAGAATGATGTTATTCTTGGTTATTCAAGTTTTTCTTTAGACCAATATGCTTCAGCAGCTTATGCAATCAGAAGAAACAACGATCCTATTAATACTTTCAGAGAAAATTATAATTACAAAAATGGTGAGAATACCTATTTCAAAGATTTTGGTGCTGGTAGAAATCGCTGGGGTGATTATTCAAATACTGTAGTGGATCCTACAAACGATTCAACATTCTGGACTATCCAGGAATACGCAGGTACAGCAATTAATAGCTGGGCAACTTGGTGGGCAGAAGTAGATCCTGATGCTTTAATCCCAGACTTTAAAGCTGATTTAATTTATGCTTGTCCAAATGAGAACATCACATTTACGAATACATCTAATTTTTCAGGTTCATCAGTTTTGTGGACTTTCACAGGTGGTATTCCTGCAACTTCTACGGCGGCTAATCCTATTGTAACATTTGCTGCAGCAGGTCGACATAAAGTAACCTTAGAAATTGATGGTAAGGTGCAAACGAAAGATGGCTATATCATCACACTTGCTCAACCAATTAGAACAATTACTAAAAATGCTGTGAAGCCATGTGTCGGCAACACTATTAATTTAAATGCTTCACAAGCTTCGTCTACTTACCTTTGGAATACAGGTGCTACGACTCGTGCAATATCTGTTACAGAAACGGGGACTTACTATTGCGATATCACTGCACCTAATGGTATGTGTAGTCGTAGAAGTGATTCGGTAATTATTAACTTTACACCACTTCCAATTGTAACGTTAGATTCGCTGAGTCCTATTAATCCAAATGCGCAAGCATTAACCTTAACAGGTGGTTTGCCAGTTGGTGGAACGTATGCAGGAACTGGTGTAAGTAATGGTGTATTTAATCCTGCAGTAGCTGGATTAGGTCTACATAATATTACCTATACCTTTATAACTCCTGAAGGTTGTAATGCTTCTGCTACTCGTAAAATCGAAGTAACGAATGCAGTAGGAGTAAACAGCAATTCAAAAATCATAGCTTTCAATGTTACACCAAACCCTGCAAAAGGACTTATCAAATTATCGTTAACAGGTTTAGTAAATAGCAATCTTAAACTTACCATTATCGATCAATTAGGTAGAGAAGTGTGGACTGCAAACTATGATGATAACAGCAAATCAATTACTAAAGAAATCGATTTAGGTTCATTGCCTAAGGGTGCTTATTTCATTAAAGCTGAATTTGGAAATTCAATCGAAGTGAAAAAATTGATTCTAGAATAATTTCAATCTAAAATATATAGAGAAGGGTTAAGCGAATGCTTAGCCCTTTTTTATTTCATGATGAGTACTTTCACTACCGATGTTCTGCTCTTCTCTTTTAATCGGATACTATAAATTCCATTTTCTAAAAAGCTCAAATCAATTTCTTGGTAAGCACTTGGAGTATTATTAGTTACCCTTTCATATACATCTTGTCCAATACTATTCTTCACTTCAATTTTTTCAATAGTAATCGTTTTGTTGAAATTGAAATTGATAATTCCAGTGCTTGGATTCGGATACTGACTAATGATTAATTTGTCGAAATTATTAAACTCATTCTGATTGGAAATGCGATATTCTGCAATTAACCATTTCTCTGGATCAGCAATTCCACTTGTTACTTTATAGGGGAATGGGATATGAAATTTTTCTCCATTAGAAGAGTTGTTAAGTGTAACTATTGAATCTTTACTATCATTGCCAAACTGAATAGGAACAGGCATCTCAAAGAAGTTTACACTTGGATGTGTAGTGGTTTGATTCAACGTAACATCAATACTGAAATCCTGGTTTTGCTTCCATTGAATTTCATACTTCGGATAGCCTTCTCCATAAAACCAGTCGTTAAAATATTCAGTTAACGATGATCCATAAGCATTTTCAAGATGTTGTTTGAATAACGCAGTATTTGAAAAAGAGTAGGCGAGTTCTGGATCATTTAAATAATTCCGGCAAGCCGTAAAAAATAAATCATCACCCATTTTCCAACGCAACATGTGCAATAAATAGG
>CAJBVG010000169.1 GCA_903958995.1 uncultured bacterium
ATACCTGTACCATCTTCTGTAGTTACAAAATCGCCAATAATTACTTTAAATGCATCACCTTCTTCTGGCTGAGCATAAGGCAATAATTGATCGTACTGAATACCTACTAAATCTATTCCTTTAAATGAATTTAAAATTTTATAAGGGATATTCTTATCACCCGATTTATATTCTTCAATAGTTAACTCAGCATTTTTATCTGAAAAATATTTTCCACATAAATCTTTCGCTAGAATTACATATATCGGTTCAAAAGTATATTGATTAAAACTTTGTACAAGTACATATTCAATACCTTTGCCTACTGCTAATGCTGTATTAGAGGGAAGAGTCCATGGAGTGGTTGTCCAAGCAATGAAATGAACATCACTATTTATTCCATTATATAACTTATCTGATAATTCGTTTCTTTTAATTTTAAATTGAGCAACAACTGTTGTATCCTTCACCATTTTATAGGTGCCTGGTTGGTTAAGCTCGTGTGAACTTAAACCTGTACCCGCTGCAGGTGAATAAGGTTGAATAGTATATCCTTTATACAACAAACCTTTCTTATACATTTGTTGCAATAACCACCAAAGTGTTTCAATGTATTCATTGTGATAAGTAACATAGGGATCATTTAAATCTACCCAATAACCCATCTTCTCAGTTAAATCATTCCACACATCTGTATAACGCATTACTTCTTTCTTACAAGCTGCATTATAATCATCAACTGATATTTTCTTACCGATATCTTCTTTTGTAATTCCTAAGGCTTTCTCTACTGCTAATTCAATAGGTAACCCGTGTGTATCCCATCCACCTTTTCTTTTTACTTGAAATCCTTGTAATGTTTTGTAGCGACAGAAAATATCTTTAATACTTCTCGCCATTACGTGGTGAATACCTGGCATACCATTCGCAGAAGGTGGACCTTCATAAAAAGTGTATGGTTTATTTTCTGGTCGTGTAGAAATACTCTTTTCAAATATTTGTTCGTCCTTCCAATATTTCAACACATCTTTCCCGATCTGCGATAAATTTAATTGTTTATATTCTGGGTACTTACTCATACTTATTTATTTTTCTTCTTTTCAAGCTTACGTTCTAAGCTTAAAAGTAATGTTGGCAACAAAATTAAATTAGATATTAATGCAACTAATAATGTAATGGATAATAAAATTCCTAGGGCAACTGTTCCACCAAAATTAGAGGCTGAAAAAATTCCGAATCCGAAGAACAAAATGATTGCAGTGTAAATCATACCAAGTCCAGCTTCTTTTAACGTAACTGATACGATTTTAGAAATACTCCAATCTTTAGTGTATTGCTCGTGTCTGAATTTCGTTAAGAAATATAATGTTTGATCTGAAGCAATTCCAAACGCAATACTGAAAATCAAAATGGTACTTGGTTTTAAGCTCATGCCTAAGAAACCCATAATACCTGCGGTAATAAGAAGAGGAACAATATTGGGCAATAATGAAATCATTACCATTTTAAAAGTCCTAAACAATACCAACATTAATATGGAAATTAAACCAATAGCGATTAATAAACTTTCAATCAAATTCACCAAAAGATAATTTGAGCCTTTAACAGATATCACACTAGCTCCAGTTAATAGCACATCATATTTCTTCGGATTAAATATCGAATCTACTCGAAGTTTAACTTCATCCAAAAGTTTGTTCATTCTATTAGAGCCTACATCTTTCACCTGAAAACTAACTCTAGTTTTTTGATTTAATGAATCGATGTAGGAATTAAGCATACTGCCATTGCCACCTGAGTTCTTTGCATACTGCAGAATAAATGCAGCTTCCCCTTCTGAAGGCAATTGGTAAAACGAAGGGTCTCCATTGTAAAATGCTTGCTTTGAAAATTTCAGCACTTCATTTAATGATATTGATCTAGAAAATTCCGGATAAGAACTCATCATCTTATCTAACTTTTCTATTTTCTTAATACTTGCTATATTGAGTAATCCGTTTTTTCGCTTCGAGTCAATTTGAACTTCTAAAGGCAATACACCATCAAAGTTACGTTCAAAGAATTTCAAATCTGTATATACTGGATCACGTTTGGGTAAGTCATCCACCATATAACCATTGACGTTAATCTTAGTCATACCATATAATGATATGATGACAATTAAAATCGTAATACCATAAACATATTTCGAATAATTATGTACCCAAAAATCAATCTTTTTAATAAATGTGTTTAAGCCCTTATTTTCTAAATGTTTCGTTTGCCAAGATTTAGGATTAGGTAAATAAGTAAAGATGATTGGGATTAAGATTAAAGAGATAATCCAAGTTAACATCACGTTTATGGATGCCACAATTCCAAACTGAGTTAATATTTCAGAACTTGTTAATCCGAATACCCCAAAACCTATAGCTGTAGTAACATTCGCAAAGAAGGTAGTTTCACCAACTCTTAAAATTGCAATGTTCATCGCCTTCACCTTGTCTTGCGACAACATGTATTCGGTATGGTATTTATTCAGAATTAATATGCAATTCGGGATTCCAATTACTACGATGAGTGGAGGTATTAATCCTGTAAGTAATGTAATTTGATAGTCGAATAACACTAATGTACCCAAAGAAGTAATTACACCTATTAGAACTACTATGATCGGGAATAATACTGCATAAAAAGATCTAAAGAAAATCAATAAGATAACTGCAGTTATAATTACAGCTAGTGTAAGGAATAACTCAAATTCATGCGATACCTTTGAAGAAATGATTGTTCTAATAAAGGGTAATCCTGAATAATGTAGTGTAATATTATTTTTTACTTCGAAATTTTTGGCTAATCTTAATATATCATTGGTTACCGGAGTTCTACGACGAGTGTTTAACGTATTCTTGTCGTAGTTTATAGCCATTAAAGTAGTATTGGAATCATTGTTCAATACTAAATTAGCATAGAATGGTAGTGCTAGAATTTTTTCTTTTATGCTATCACATTCTTCTTGACTAACAACATCTCCAGAATGTAGCTTCTTTAATTTGAAAGTTTTAGTTAAGGTGTCTTTATGTAATTCAAACAAATTTCCAATCGAAAGCACATTTGATATTCCTTCAATGTCATTGATTGAATCACTTAAGGTTGTCCACTGTTATAAAAATCTTTTCGAAAAATTTTATCAGTTTGAACGCCGATAACCATCATTGTCCCATCTTCCCCAAATTGCTTCTTAAATTCATTGTAAGCAACATAGGCAGAGTCAGTA
>CAJBVG010000170.1 GCA_903958995.1 uncultured bacterium
CCATTACGGATAATATCGCGAACAATGGTTGAGCTAATGGCCGAGAAGCCTGGTTTGCTTAATATAAAGATGCTTTCAATTTCTGGATGCATCGCATGATTCATTTGTGAAATAGCTTTTTCATATTCAAAATCGGAAGTAGAACGAATTCCTCTAATCATGTATTGAGCACCGATTTCCTTGCAGAATTCTACGGTTAATCCTTTGTATGTAGTTACTTCAATTTTAGGTGAATTATTGAATACTTCTTTCAACATGGCTAATCGTTGTTCAGCATTGAAAAATGCTTCTTTCGTACTATTTAAACCAATACCCACGTAAACCTTATCAAATAAAGGTAAAGCACGGTTTAAAATATCCATGTGAGCATTGGTAATAGGATCAAATGAACCTGGGAATAATGCTATTTTTTCCATGTGAAAAAGTCTATTTTTTTATAAAGTAACGACAAAAATATCATTCAAAAAAAGAAAAAGTAGAGGAACCGTATTTCCTGCTTTCTACGTACCCTTTATACGAACTCAAGTTCTGCATGCTAGCATGTTCAATAATTAAAAATCCCCCAACATTCAATAAATTATTTTCCTTAACCAAACGGATGATATCAGGAATATTAGGTAAATCGTATGGTGGATCAGCGAAGATCAAATCATATTTATACACGCATGTTTTCAAATATTTAAAAACATCTGCTCTTAATAAATTAGAAGTAAATTTAAGTTTAGTATTCATTTCTTGAATGAAGCGAACACAGTCGGCGTGACGATCGATGCTTGTTAATTCTTTCACTCCTCTTGAAGAAAATTCTAAACTAATATTTCCAGTTCCTGCAAATAAATCCAACACCGAAATTTCATCAATATTTACTTTTTGTTCGATGATATTAAACAAGGCTTCTTTCGCCATATCGGTAGTTGGACGAACAGGTAATTTAGCCGGCGCTTGTAATTTTAATCCGCGATGTGATCCTGATATTATTCGCATAGACTGGCTGCGTACAAGGTAATGAATTTATGGGCTTGAGGGTCGTCTTCAATACGATAAGTATAGGTAAATCGACGATCTCTTGGAGCATAAAATACTTTGCTGAAATTACTTTTTATGGTTTGTTCTAGTTCAGAACCTAAATCAATTTCGCCTGACAATACTACTTGCAATTCGTCTTTCGACAAACTAAATTCTTCTACCAATTGCAATACAATTGGAAGAATTTCATCCTTCGTTTGGAATTCAAATTGATTATACAAAATACATTCTTTACTATTCATCAACACTAATTCTAAACTTTGTTGATGGAAATGTATTTGCATTAGTTTGCCTTTAAAAGCTAAGTGACTTATATAATTGAGTAAAGCAGCACCTGAATGTGTAAACTTCACTTCAGGAAAACGAGAACGTACTGCAGCAATTTCGGTTGGACGAATACCAAATACTAATTGCGATTGTAATCGCTCGATATTGTTTTTGTATAATAAATGTTCTGGAGCAAGAGTATTATGAAAAGAAACTAACTCTTCAGCTAAGCTGTCCTCATAAAAAGCATCAGGAACAATGCTTTGAACATTGGTATTGCAAATGTAATGTACTGTTCTAAAATCTCTTTTGATAATGTCGGTGTAGGTAAGAATATCTCGTAAATTAAATTCCTTTGGTACAGTGAATTCTGCTTGTAATACAAATTTATTACGCTCGGCACTAAACGAAACACATTGGAATCGTTCTCCATCGAAATTAATCACTAAATCGTAAATAGACTTTGTATCGAAGTAAAAACTTTCGTCGACCCTTTCGATTTTATGTATGTTTACGTTGTTTTGTTGCGACATGTGACAAATGTATTATTTTTTAGCAGTTTTTGAACATTGATTACCGAAATTACCAAACACTTAGGACACGAACCTACTGAGGGTCAGCTACAATTCTTTAGAAATTTCGAAAAATTCATCTCTGAAAAAAGTGAGTTTTCGGCATTTGTTTTACGTGGATTTGCAGGTACGGGTAAAACCAGTACTATGAAAGCCTTGGTAAAAATGCTTCCTGGTTATAAGCTGAAATCAGTACTGCTCGCACCTACAGGCCGAGCAGCTAAGGTGCTTTCTGGTTATACAGGAAAGCAAGCTTCTACCATTCATAAAAAGATATATCGACGTAAATCTTCTGTAGATATTGCAGCTGGATTTCAATTAACAGAGAACAAGCACAAAGA
>CAJBVG010000171.1 GCA_903958995.1 uncultured bacterium
TCCATAGCGCATGATTTTGGCAAGAAATTAGAATCTGGAGCTCACCTCTCATCACTTAGAAGAACGCGCAGTGGTGGCTTTAAAATTGAGGATGCTTGGAACTTAGATACGCTTATTGCCAAAATAAAAGAAGAAAGAATACAAGCAGAACTTTCTGAAAACAAATTGGAATCTTAATTGATTATTGAATTGTGAAAGTATATAGAGATATATCATCGTTTGAAAACAAAAATAATGCGGTAGTCACTACCGGCACTTTTGATGGGGTACATATCGGTCACAAACGTATTGTAGCTCGATTAAAAGAAGTGGCCCATCAAATACAAGGGGAATCTGTCATCATCACCTTTTTTCCTCACCCTCGTTTAGTACTATTTCCTGAAGACAACGATTTAAAACTTATCAATACACTCGAAGATAAAATAGAACTTCTCGAAAAAGCAGGCATTGATCACCTGATCATTATCCCTTTTACGAAAGAGTTTTCTCGATTGAGTTCTTTAGAATTTATACAGCAAATATTAGTCGATAAAATCGGGACCAAAAAATTAGTGATTGGTTACGATCACCATTTTGGTAAAAACCGTGAAGGTACATTTGATCACCTCAAGCATTATGCACCTGAGTATGGATTCGAAGTGGAAGAAATTCCGGAACAAGATATTAACGACGTTGCTGTAAGTTCTACCAAAATTAGAAATGCAATACTCGAAGGAGATTTCCGCATTGCGAATAGTTACCTCGGACACGATTTTACACTTAGAGGAAATGTATCTCGAGGGGATCAAATCGGCAGAACTATTGGTTACCCTACTGCAAATATTCATGTTCCAGAAACCTATAAGTTAATTCCTGGTGATGGTATTTATGCAGTAAGCGTCCTCGTAAACAACCAATCCTATAAAGGGATGTTATACATCGGCAATCGCCCAACGGTTAATGGATTGAACATAGTAATCGAAGTCAATATTTTTGATTTTAATGCCGACATCTACGATGAAACCATTGAAGTTACCTTTCATCAATACATCCGTGGTGATAAAAAACTGAATGGTTTAGAGGAATTAAAAGCAGCACTCGCTGCCGATGAAATAGCCTGCAGATCCTTTTTTAATATGTTATCCCGATAGCTATCGGGAGGATAATCTGTTAATATGTTAATGGTAAGAACTCAGAATTTCGATTCGCTGCTGCGCACAAAAATCATAAAACACACTGTGTCTTAAATGAAAGTTCGGGTCTAAATCGGCCCAACGAATGGAGATGGTTTTTTTGTTCATTCTATTTTTTGACAGGCCCTTCGGCTCCATTAAACTTTTGTTTTCAAATACTTCGCCGTATACGACTTCTTATCTTTTGCCAGTGCTTCGGGAGTGCCTTCAAATACAAGCGATCCGCCCTTTTCACCGCCTTCCGGACCAATATCAATTACCCAGTCGGCACATTTTATAACATCCATGTTATGTTCAATAACAATGATGGAGTTACCTTGTTCTATTAATGCTTCGAACGATTTTAATAATTTCTTTATATCATGAAAATGCAAACCTGTAGTAGGCTCATCGAACACAAATAAGGTATGGTGCGATGCATTACCTTTCACTAAGAACGAAGCCAATTTTATACGTTGCGCTTCCCCGCCAGATAAGGTATTGGATGATTGTCCAAGATGAACATATCCCAAACCTACATCGGCTAATGGTTGAATTTTTGTAATGATTTTTTTCTCGTCAATAAAGAATTCTAAAGCCTCATCAATGGTTAAGTCCAAAACGTCTGCAATGTTTTTACCTTTATATTGTACGTCTAATACTTCTTGTTTAAATCGACGTCCATTACAGCTTTCGCATGGCAAAAAGATATCTGCCATAAACTGCATTTCTACTTTCACTTCACCTTCACCCTGACAAACATCACATCGTCCGCCATCCACGTTAAATGAGAAATGAGATGGCTTTAACCCCTGTGCTTTTGAAGCACTTTGTACCGAAAATAAATTTCTGATTTCATCATATGCTTTTACATACGTTACTGGATTAGATCTAGACGATTTACCAATCGGATTTTGATCCACCATCTCTACTTGATGAATGGTTTTCATATCCCCTTCTAATCCATCGAATGCTCCTGTTTGTTCACCAGTATAATTGCCCAGCATTTTCTGTAAGGCTGGAATTAATATTCTTTTTACTAATGATGTTTTTCCTGAACCACTCACACCTGTTACTGCGGTAAGCGTATGCAAAGGAAACTTCACATCAATGTTTTTTAAATTATTTTCTCGTGCACCTTTTACCGTTATGGAATCGTTCCATTTTCTTCGCTGTTTAGGCATTTCAATTTCTACAGCTCCACTCAAATATTTACCGGTCCAAGTATCTTTTGCTTTTTTGATTTGCTCGTAAGTGCCTTCAAACATTACATTCCCACCGTTTGCACCAGCATCCGGACCAATATCAATAATATAATCGGCAGCTTCCATTACTTCTTCGTCGTGCTCCACCACAATAACAGTATTACCTGCATCACGAAGAGATTTTAACACCGTAATTAATCGTTGTGTATCTCTTGAATGTAAACCAATAGAAGGCTCATCTAAAATGTATAAAGAACCTACTAAACTACTCCCTAAGGAAGTCGATAAATTAATACGTTGCGACTCTCCACCCGATAAAGTATTCGATAAACGGTTTAGTGTTAAGTAACCCAAACCTACATCACATAAATAAATTAAGCGATTGGTAATTTCTGCTAAAATCCTGCGAGCAACTTGCTCATCGTGTTTGTTTAATTTAATGGATTTGAAAAATTCTAATACTTCTTCAACAGGCATCAACACTACATCGGTAATCGATTTATCACTAATTTTTACAAACGATGCATCTTTACGCAAACGACTACCCTTGCAATCTGGGCAGCTAGTTTTACCTCTGTATCTTGATAAAATAACACGATACTGAATCTTGTAAGTTTGCTCTTCTAAGTATTTGAAAAAAGCGGTTAAGCCTTGGAAATGCTTATTGCCTGTCCATAGTAACTCTTGCTCTTTTTCTTTTAATTGATAATATGGACGATGAATTGGGAAATCAAATTTTGCAGCATGCTTAATAAGTTGATCTAACCATTCGCGCATTTTTTCTCCACGCCATGGAGCAAGTGCACCATCATAAACCGATTTGCTTTTATCAGGAACTACTAAGTCGGGATCAATACCAATTACCTTACCATATCCTTCACAAGTTTTACATGCCCCAAAAGGATTATTAAAACTGAAGAAATGCACAGACGGTTCTTCGAAAGTAATGCCATCCGCTTCAAAGCGATCGCAATAACTTGTTGTTTTTATTTTATCTGAATTCGGTAATTTCTCATCTACGATACAATCGCCATGCCCTTCAAAGAATGCTGTTTGTACAGAATCTGCTACACGCGATTGAACATCCTCATCATCGGCAACTAATATAATTCTATCGATAAGTACTAGGATATCTTTATTCGATTTCAATGGAACATTTTTAAGACCGGCATCTTCAACCATGTCCTCAATTTTCAATAGTTCATTATGAAATTTTACACGCTTAAATCCTTTTTGTAATAAGATGGATAATTCTTCTTTAATGCCTCTACTTTTTTGAGGTTGTAAAGGAGCATAAATAGTTAAAACAGTATCACTCGGTAAACTTAATAATGCTGAAGTAACCGTATCAACTGTATCTCTGCTAACTTCCTTGCCAGTAACTGGCGAATAAGTACGACCAACACGAGCAAAAAGTAATTTTAAGTAATCGTATATCTCGGTAGAAGTCCCTACAGTAGAACGAGGATTAGAAGCCGTTACTTTTTGTTCAATAGCAATTGCTGGAGCAATCCCTTTAATGTAATCCACTTCGGGCTTATTCATTCGGCCTAAAAACTGACGAGCATAAGAAGAAAGACTTTCTACATAGCGACGTTGCCCCTCTGCATAAAGGGTATCGAATGCCAAAGAAGACTTTCCGGAGCCCGATAGTCCAGTAATTACTACAAATTTGTTTTTTGGGATAGCAACATCGATGTTTTTTAAATTATGTACTCGAGCGCCCTTTATTAAAATATATTCTTTAGCGTCTAAATCCGCTACATTTTTACCTTTCATGTAAATCCTATGCGAAAATGTGCATATGCGAAAATGCGAAAATTAATAGACATTTACTCATTTTCGCATCTGCACATCTGCACATTTGATTGCTTTGTAACGAATTTGTAGTAAAAACCCTAAAATTTGGAATTTTGGAACAATAATTGTTTATTCGTTATTAGAAACCAAAAAGGAGGAACACATATCGAATAAAACTTTACACTAAATTATTTTAATCTACGGAGGGAAAAATTATGAACCGTAACCTAATTAGTGATAAAGATCTTGTTCATCTTTATGTGTCAGGCGATGAATCTGCAATTGCAGTTTTACTTACTCGTCATAAATCAAAGATCTACACATCTATTTATTTACTTGTTAAAGACCGCTATTTGGCGGAAGACATCTTTCAAGACACGTTTATTAAGGTAATTAACACCTTGAAAACAGGTAAATACAACGAAGAAGGCAAGTTTTTGCCTTGGGTAATGCGTATTGCGCACAATTTGGTTATCGACCATTTCAGAAAAGAAAAGAGAACTCCTACTATTACCAATTCAGAAGGATTCGACATTTTCGACACTATTGGTATTTCTGAAGAGAGTGCGGAAGACAAATTGCTACGTGATCAGTCGCATACCGAGCTAAGAACGCTTATTCAAAAATTGCCTGAAGAGCAGAAAGAAGTATTGATCATGCGTCATTATGCTGATTTGAGCTTCAAGGAAATCGCTGATTTAACTGGTGTGAGTATTAATACTGCCTTAGGTCGCATGCGTTATGCCTTGAATAACCTGCGTAGAATGATGCAGGAGCGTGAGCAAAGCTTTAAGCAATATTTATAAAGGCTGATACAATAAGCTGAAAAAGGGTGCGTTTATATTGCAAATCAACCCAAGCTTATGGTTCAAACCTTTACACAAAACGAAATGATTAAAGCCATGTACCACGAATTATCGTCAGACGATATGGCCGAGTTAGAAACTCAACTAGAAAACAACGTTGAATTTGAGAATAGCTTCGAAAATCTAAGTGTACTCAAATCAGAATTGAATAAATTAATTGAAAGCCCTAGCGATGAAACTATTGCAATGCTTTTAAAGTATTCAGCATCACGTTAATAATAGTTTTAATTATAATGAAGGCACAAAGAAATTTGTGCCTTTTTTTTATCCAAAAACTCAGTATCTTCGAATCGTCAGAAAATCAATAATAAAATTATGATTATAGAACCTAGAATGAGAGGATTTATATGCTTAACGGCACACCCAAAAGGTTGTGAGCAAAGTGTATTAAATCAAATTAACTATGTGAAATCTAAAGGCCATATCGACGGACCTAAAAACGTGTTGGTGATTGGTGCTTCAACTGGTTTCGGTTTAGCCTCAAGAATTACAAGTGCTTTTGGATCTAATGCTGCTACCATTGGAGTATTTTTTGAAAAACCTCCTATGGATGGCAAAACAGCTTCGCCAGGATGGTACAATAGTGCTGCATTCCAGAATGAAGCAAAAAAAGCAGGCATCTATGCAAAAAGTATTAATGGCGACGCTTTCTCAAACGAAGTAAAAGAAAAAACAATTGCAACCATAAAAGCTGATTTAGGTAAAATCGATTTAGTGATTTATAGTCTTGCTTCTCCAGTAAGAATGCATCCTAAAACTGGATTTTTACATCGCTCGGTTTTAAAGCCAATTGGTAATATTTATACAAACAAAACAGTAGACTTTCACACTGGTGTAGTATCAACTGTTTCTATCGACCCTTGCAATGCAGAAGATATTGAAAACACTGTAGCAGTAATGGGTGGTGAAGATTGGGAAATGTGGATGGATGCTTTAGTAGAAGCTGGTGTTTTAGCAGATAATGCAATGACTGTTGCATACTCTTACATCGGCCCATCATTAACTGAAGCTGTATATCGCAAAGGAACTATTGGTGCTGCCAAAGACCATTTAGAAGCAACTGCATTTAAAATTACTGATAAAATAAAAGCTACAGGTGGTAAAGCATTTGTATCTGTAAATAAAGCCTTAGTAACTCAAGCAAGTTCTGCAATTCCTGTTATTCCTCTTTACATTTCATTATTGTACAAAATCATGAAAGCAAAAGGAACTCATGAAGGTTGTATCGAACAAATAGAACGTTTATATGCTGAACGTTTATATACAGGAAAAGATATCGCTACGGATGAAAAAGGTAGAATTAGAGTGGACGATTGGGAAATGAGTGAAGATGTACAGAATGGTATATCAACTTTATGGGGACAAGCTTCAACAGAAACTTTACCAGAAATTGGTGATTTAAATGGTTATAAATCTGACTTCTTAAACTTGTTCGGATTTGGTTACCCAGAAGTTAATTACTTAGAAGATATAAATGAAGATGTAAATATTGATGGGTTGGTATAATTCATCAATACTTTAAAGAAAGCCGTTAGTGATTATATTTGCTAACGGCTTTTTTATGTAATATGTACTATGTATTAAGTAAATTGTATTATGTATTATGTAAATAACTTAATAACCTAATAAACCAATAATTTAAAATTTAAAATTTAAAATTTAAAATTTAGAATTTATGCATCGTTTTTCCA
>CAJBVG010000172.1 GCA_903958995.1 uncultured bacterium
AAAATTAATAAAAATAGTATCTGAAGGAATACTTCCACACCCTGAGAGTGATGTTGCAATTGTTCTAAAATAAGTATTGTGTGTAAAGGTATCTATTATTAGAAAAGTATCAGTAGCTCCAACTATATTCGTCCAGCTAATTGAATTGCTAGACTTTTGCCACTGATAAGAGAAACTATTATTCCCGCCAGTAGCATGTTGAGCAACATGAATGTCATTTGCAGAAGTACCAAAACAAAGATTTTGATTTCCTACAATATGAGCCCTGTGTAAGGTATCGAACAATTGCACTACGGCTGTATTCGAACTGACCACTCCACAACCAGCAAGCGATGTTGCGAGTAATCGAAAATGTTTAGTATTAGAAATTACACCTGGCTTTAAAAAAGTATCTATTGCTCCCACTATGTTTGCCCAAGCAATACCATTTGCAGAACTCTGCCATTGATATGAGAATGTAGTGTCGCCTCCTGATGGATATACATTGATGTGAATGGTGTCGGCGATACTATTCTTGCAAATAAGTTGATCTCCAAATATCGTTGGACTCACTAAAGCAGTTCGCACAATTAATAAACTAAATGCAGTCGTATCTTTTTTAGTTCCTAATCCAGCCGAATCTATTATACATCTGTATTTAACACCATTTGATAAACTTGAAATATTGCGGATCGCTAATGTATCATTGGTAACTCCAAATATAGAAGCGGTATTCACAAGATTGCCCCAACCACTTGCGGTAGAATCTTGCCAAGTAAATGTTGATGAAACGTGATTAACGTTAATGACATTAAAGATGATACTATCGTTAATACAAACCCTATGTTGCTTAGGGGAAACACTCATTTGAGCATAACTCATACTCCCTGTTCCGAGCACAAAAAGTAATACGAAAAAGTAAATCCTAAACACTTGCTTTTGCATAGATGAGTTATGAGGTGTTTAAAAATAAGGTATTTGACCTAAAATATCAAGTAAAGGGCATTTTTATTGAGTATAGGCTGAAGAAATACAGATGAGTAATTCAAATTTAGATAACATATTAAAATTTAATACAAATAGACCCTTTATTTTGTCAATAAATTCAGCTGTAAATTTTAACCTAAAGACTTTAACATTGCATAGATTTATTCTTAGTCCCTAGTTTTCTTGTATTAAATTTTCATAGAAATAAATCATACGATTTAAATCGGCTACTCCTATACGCTCGTTAATATTGTGGAAGCCTTTCACATCAGCTACTGCAGAGAAATTCAACACTGCCTCGCTGAAGCTTCTAAAATAACGAGAATCTGACGCACCTAACATGAGGAAGGGCGATACGATTACATTTGGAACCGTTTTATAAACCACTCCTTCTACTTTCTTAAAGGAAGGATGATCTGTTGAAGTAGTTGCCGAAGGTTCCATTAAGGAGATGGTTTGTTTTTTCACCACAACACGATCGTCGTTAATCGTTTTTATCACATAGTCTACTACTTCATCACTTGATTGTCCGGGAAGAATTCTACTATTTAATGTCGCTTTTGCAGAAGAAGGAATTACATTGTCTTTAATCCCTGCTTTTACAATGGTAGGAACAATCGTGGTATGAATCATTGCATTGGTTTCTTTCGTTTTTTCTAATTGAGAAACCAACATGCTTCTAAATAACCATAGGTTATT
>CAJBVG010000173.1 GCA_903958995.1 uncultured bacterium
ATAATAATGCATACCCATTACTTAAAGGAAGTTCTTTAGCATTAGGTTCTACACTTAATTGCATTAATATAGATCCTCATACCGATTACCGAATCAATGAAGGCCGACACAGTGGAAATGGTTTCCGATTTGCAAAGGATGAGGGCTACCTACACAAGTATGGAGTATTCGGATTACACGAAAACTATAATGCCGAAAATATACTATTAGAAATCGAAAAAGATCCAAGCATACAATACATCACGTTCGAAGACATTGCAATTCGCAAACGCTTCCCTATGGAGCTAGCCTTAAATAGTATGGTTATTTTTCTGCAAAAACATCCTTGTGGAATCGAATTAGATATGGACTCTATAATTGACTACCCTACTTCTGCCGTTACAAGTACTGGATGGAATACTACAGAAGCTCGCTCTATACTCCATCAATGCAGTACATTGCTTTCTTCTGTTTACTTACACATTACAGAAGGCTCACTTGGTTTAGCTTCAGAACATGAACGTTCTGCCAAAGCAAAATACATTGCCTACTTAGTAAGCGATTTTATAAAATCAAGCGGGAATTAATCTACAATCAAGTATTTATAAATGTCGGCGTGACTAGGCGCAGGGACATCAGCATGTATAATTATTCCATCTTTGTTAATGACAACTGATTTGGGGATATTTTTCAAATTATACATTCTAGCCGTTTCGTTTTTCATCCCCTTCATGTTTAATTGTATAATTTGTTTATCGTATTTCGATAAGGTTTTTTTCCATGCTTTTAAATCTTCATCAACAGATACCATTATTGTTATAAAGTCTTTGTCCTTGTATTGTTGTTGAATTTGATTGTGATTTTCTATCTCCGCTAAACAAGGTAAACACCAAGAAGCCCAAAAATTTAAATACACCACTTTCCCTTTAAAATCAGACAACTGAACATTGTTCCCGTTTTTATCTTTCAATAAAAAATCAAATGCTTTAGTGTTATCAATACCTAAACTAGCTTGTTGAATCTTCTTATCGATGTATGCTCTAAACTCATTAGAATATACTGTCGACATAAATTCTGAAATATAGTTTTTAGTATATTCGTACGGATGATTATCCAATAATTCAGCGAATTTTTTGGTGAGAAAAATATTCTTTACTCGCTCTTCATATAAACTTTGAGCGAGATTATATTCAAATGATACCAATTCTTTTTCTGTATTGATGGTTGGGTTCTCCTCATTATATCGATATGTAAAATAATTCTCTAAATAATCATAAAATTCCTTTACAGTGATCAAATCATTTTCACGCACAGATAATTCCGTCATGAACGAATAATAATCTTTTGGTAACTCTTTTTGCAAACCCGTTAAATATAAATAGTTGTTGGCATATCTATATTTAAAATTGCTATTGCCATAACGATAGGCTGCTTTCTGTCTGCGTAAAAATTGTTTCGATAAAATTACCCCTGTAGTAAACTCTTCTAAAAAATATACTTTGGCTTTATACAAACTGTCTTCGTAATACTTGTATTTATTAGGAGAATCATTAATAATATGTAAGTTTCGCTCTGATTTTGCTTGTTCTGAGTCAAATTTCTGACGATATAAATGAGCATATTCATTATTCTTTGCATTCTGAATAAATTGAATAGTACTTGAAAAAAAATTAGCATCTGCCTTTATTTCTATGCGCTCCTCAGGGTCGATAAAAATAGTTTGTTTTTGATTATTACATACTAAGATTGCATCTAATGGACGTTTAATGGGCAATGCCAAATAGAATTGACCTATTTCATTAAGTTCTATAGTAATAGTTTGTAAGGTATCGTCGAGTGGATTGTTTTGAAATTGTAATTTGATTGATTTTTCTTTTGTATTTGAAATACTACCAAAGATTACAGCATCAAGTGAAGTTTGTGCGAATACTGATAAACCAACTACAGCACTAATCAGAAGTAAAAAAAACTTTTTCATTATTTCAATCGAATAAAATAAAACACTAAAAACAAAGTAATACTACCCGTGAGTATAAAGGTAGCTTCTGCTCCAAAATTATACCAAATTAACCCAGCAATTGTACTCGCTATCATTGCGCAAATACTTTGAAATCCCGCATACGTGCCAATTGCTGTTGCCGTATCTGCCTTATCGGATATATTACTTATCCAAGCTTTAGAAATCCCTTCTGTAGCAGCAGAGTATAAGCCATATAAAAAGAACAAACCAATAATAACATAACTGTTATCACTTAGTCCAATTCCAAAATATACAACACTGAAAATAATTAAGCCAAATATAAATATGTTTTTCAATCCTAATTTATCAGCTAATGATCCTAAGGGCCAAGCAAAAGCAGCATAAATTAAATTATAGAAAATGAATACTCCAATAACCAACGTATCAGATAATCCAGATTGTTTTGCTTTTAAAAGTAAAAAGATATCGGAACTGTTAAAAATAGCAAAGAGTAAAAGTCCAAATACTAATTTTCGATAATTTGATGGTGCAACTTTCCAATACTTTAGAAAATCAAAAAATGAAGTTTTCTTTAAATTTACTTTAGGTGTACTTTGTTTTTCTTTGATTAAAAAAGAAGCACCAACGGCAAACAGACTTGGAATAAAAGCGATAAAGAATAATGTTTTATATTGAGCCGGGTAGAAATATAAATAAAGCAATGCCAATAAAGGGCCAATTACAGCACCTAATGTATCCATAGCTCGGTGGAATCCAAAAACATTTCCTTTCGTTTCTGGTGTAGCTTCATCCGATAATATTGCATCTCGTGCTGCTGTTCGAATCCCTTTGCCAAAGCGATCTAAGGTACGTGAGAAGAAAATCCAAATTGGAGCAACAAACATACCCATCATGGGTCTTGATAAGCCACTGAGCATATAACCCACTTGTACAAAAGGCAAGCGCTTACCAATATTATCCGACCATTTTCCGAAATATCCTTTACTTAATCCGGCAGTAGCTTCTGCTACTCCTTCTAAAATACCAATAAGTACAATAGAGAATCCAATCGACTTTAAATAGATTGGCATAATAGGATACAACATTTCACTTGCCGTATCGGTAAATAAACTAACGAGAGATAAGACCCAAACTGTACGAGAAATTCCTTTCATTAATATGTTAATATGTTAATGGGATAATATGTTAATTGAAAAAATAGTAATGATTATTTATTCTAATACAAATATTATCATTTTAAACCATTAATGTATTACCCATTAACATATTATCCCATTAACATATTAACGAAGTATGATTTTCCTACTCTCCGAACTCACCCCATTACTAACTTTTATGAAATACTCACCTTGAGCTAGTCCAGTAGTTTCAATATAGGCAATGGTACTTCCTTGATAAATGTTTGTCTGTGAAATTAATTTACCCGACAGGTCGATTAAATCAACTGTATAGTTTCCTTGTTGAATATTTTCAATTTGAACTGCAATTACATCTGCAACTGGATTCGGATAAACGGTTAATTTTAAAATGGAACTAGTAGAATTTATTCCAGTGCTTGGACTATAATTAGTAACTGGCTCAGAAATAGTAGTTACTTTAGTTACACTACGTACACCATAAAAAGTTGGACCAACAATATATGGATATGCAGAGTTCCACGACTCGGTAACTGTTGAAAAATAACAATAGATTCCATTTGGATATTCAGGGGTAACACAGAATCTACCGTTATGCTCATCTAAATAATCTGGAGTAGCTGTTGATGTTGTATTATATTCATAATCTTCTCTAAATAATCCTAAAGGATAAGTGGTACTCACTGCAGGACCATCGCTAACATCATTGCCGTTTGCATAATGTGTACGTGTGGTAATATTTCTTAAGCTGTAACTAGACTTCATGCGAACAACACCACCAGTACCATCAACATTTTTATACGCATATGCACCATAGATTGGAAAACCATCATAGGCAAAACCTAATAATGGAGAATGTTTACTACTATCAATTAAATACAAACCATCCGCTAAATACAAATCGCAAACATTTGATGCAATGGCTAAATCTAAATTAAATGCTGAAGGGTTTTGATGATGATGATAATTACCCATAGCTGGGTGACCTTTTGCACAATCAAAGCCCACTTTCTCGGCAACAACTGCATCTCGGTTCCAAATGCCATCTCCTTGGCCACCTAGTGGACCACCAGCCATTGCGTTGGTAGAAGTTTTCCATGATACACCATCTCGATAATCGAATAATGCTACGCCATTACTAAATACACCGATATTGCCAGGGGTGGTATTAGTAGGTGTACCTGTATTCTGTACAGGATTTAACGTTATTTTAAAAATGCTGTTTTGATTGGTAGCTAATGAAGGATTCCCATCTTGAAATGGACCAGTTATATACGATGGAATTCCAGTAGCACTCACATAAACATAATTTGTAGAGTATTGTACTTGTTGAATATTTGCAGAAACATTATCGTTAACGGGAGTAGAATTTCCAGCAACATAATGTCGACCTTTAATATTAGTGGTATTAATTAACCATTTGGTAATGGCAGGATTAGTTTGAGCTGATAATTGAAGCGTAAGCAACAATAAGCATAGGGTGGTGTAGCATATTTTTTTCATAAAAATTTAATTTTTATAGTGTTAGACGATATTTAATGTCACATCCTTCGATAGTTGAATATAAGAATACTTAAGCAATTTTATTATTTTAGTGGAATGAGGAAAGCTATACTCTTCTTTATCCTATTTATTATTACCAATACTTTGTTTTCACAACGGAAACAAGGGTCTGGTGTTCAATATGTAGAAAAATACAAATTATTGGCCATTTCCGAAATGCATAAGACTGGAATTCCAGCAAGCATTACATTAGCACAAGCATTACACGAATCGGCAAATGGTACGAGTCAACTTGCGGTTAAAGCGAACAACCATTTTGGTGTAAAATGTAATAGATCATGGAATGGTGGAAAATTCCATAGAAATGGTAATCGTAAAAATTCTTGTTTCCGTAAATACAATACAGTAGAAGAAGCTTATGCAGATCGCTCGTACTTTATGAGCAACAATAAACAATATGCCTTTTTATTTAAATTCAAACCGACACAATATAAAAAGTGGGCACATGGCTTACAGCGTTCTGGTTATGCAAGAAGTAGGGTGTATGCATCACATTTACTAAAGACCATAAAAACATACGAACTCTATCAGTATGATTATGCAAGAATAGATACCATTGTAGTAAATGATACTACACGATATAAAATTATTTTTGATTTCCCTGTTGTAGAAATTAAAGAAGAAAAAAGTACTCCACAAAAAAATCATTCTACTAATATAAAACACAAAGTGAAAGATGGGCAATCACTTTATTATCTCTCAAGAAAATATCACGTATCTGTGGAGAAGATTAAAAAAGCAAACGGGTTAAAATCTAACTTAATAAAGCCTGGTAAAATTTTAGTGATTCCAAAATAATATCTCTATGAAATATTTTTTTACGCTAGTAATATTATTCAGTTCAATATTCTCAATAGCCGATAATACCTCTGCTTATATTAAAAAATACCGCAAAATTGCCATTAAGGAAATGCGGAACTATAGAATACCAGCTAGCATCACTTTAGCACAAGCTATACTAGAATCGGGTAGTGGGCAAAGTAAATTAGCGAAGAAAGGGAGGAATCATTTTGGTATTAAGTGTACAAGCGATTGGAATGGCAGAAGTATCCTAGCAGACGATGACAAGAAAGATGAATGCTTTAGAAAATATCGAAAAGCTAAACATTCCTTTCGCGACCATTCGGAATTTTTAGCAAATAAAAAGAGATATGCATTTTTATTTGAGTTGGATAAGAGAGATTATAAAGGATGGGCAAATGGCTTGAAAAAAGCTGGTTACGCTACTAATCCAAATTATCCAACATTGCTCATTAATCTAATTGAGAAATACGACTTAGAGAAATACGATAAACGTGGAGCTCGTAGAATGATAAGAAAAGAAGAGCGGTTAGAGACGCGGAAATAATTATCGATATAAACTTTTTGCGTTTATAAATTCCGTTACAGAATCAGGTAAATAGTAACGAATATCTTTTTTATTTTTTATGGCATTTCGAATAAATGTAGAAGAAATTTCCATGATAGGTGTTTCCGTAACGCTTACATTCGGATGGTCTAAAAACTCATGCACAACTTCTTTAGCCCTAGGATATACTAATATCTTATAGTCTCGCAATATCACTTCGAAGTTTTTCCACTTCTTCAATGTATTTAAATTGTCGGCACCCATAATAATACTAAACTCATGCTCTGGGTATTTTTCCGATAAATAAACTAACGTATCAATGGTATAAGAAGGTTGTGGTAATTGTAATTCAATATCGGATATTTGTATTCTAGGATCGTCATTAAATGCGAGTTTACACATCTCTAAACGATCGTAGGTATTAATTAATACTGATTTATCTTTTAAAGGATTTTGTGGAGATACTACAATCCAAACCTTATCCAAGTAGGTATGATTGGCCATGTAATTGGCTATTATCATATGCCCTAAATGAATGGGGTTAAAGGAGCCGAAGAATAATCCTATTTTCATTTTTTCAGAAAGTCGCCTACTAATTTTACAGCTTCCGCACAAGCAGTTTCTAAATCAAAATTTGGCAATACGATATCAAATTTATCGGCATAGCCCATTTCTTTTTCTGCTTTAGCAAAACGTTCTTTTAATTTTTCTTCTGTATCAGTTCCTCTTGCGCGCAAACGTTCTTTTAAAATTTCTAATGATGGTGCTTGAACAAAAATGGCTAATGCATTATCTTCAAATTTTTTCTTTAAGCGTAATCCGCCTTCTACATCTAAATCAAAAATAACATGATTACCCGATTCCCAAATTCTATCGATTTCTGATTTTAGAGTCCCATAAAATGTTCCCGAATATACTTCTTCAAACTCAATAAACTCGTGCTTCGCAACCTTATGTAAAAAACTTTCTTGGCTAATGAAGTAGTAG
>CAJBVG010000174.1 GCA_903958995.1 uncultured bacterium
ACGCTTCGCTCCGCTGAATCGTGATGTTTTCTACTTTTTTCATATTTCTTATTATTGCTTCACGATTTCGACCCTTCGACAATTCGACGTTTCGACACTTCGACCCTTCGACAGTTTGACAATTAGCTACGCTTCGCTCCGCTGAATCGTGATGTTTTATACTTTTTTCATATTTAATATTATTGCATCACGATTTCGACAATTCGACAAAAAGCCCCGAAACTATTACAGCTCGAGGCTTTACTTAATTTTTTTATTGTAGAATATTAAAATCTCCAAACCGAAATTTGTAATATATTAATTGTACGTTATGAATAGTGTTTTATTTATTTCAACTTACAATTTACAATTTACAATTTAAAATTTACTTAAAGTTTTTGTAAGAACACGTCCGACTTTACTTTAGATAAATCTCCTAAGTAAGACCAACGAATTCCATTCACATATTTCTTCACTACTGCGTTTACTTCTTTTGCTGGAACTTTATTGATGTTGCTAATAAAGTCACCATAATTTTTCCAAGAACCTTTAACTTCTGCATTACCCAATCCGTTTGATTGAGCTGCGTTAGTTTCTAAGCCCATATAATATGTAGTAACGTATGAACTTTTTTGATTAGAGATTTCAGTTTCAGTGAAACCTTCTGTTTTCACTTTCTTCAACTCGTCAATAATTACTTGAACTGCTTGAGCAGGATCAGTAGTAGTTACATAGACGTTTGAGCAAGGGTTAACGTTCGACTGATAATAAGCCGCTGGAGCGTATGATAAACTTCTCTTTGTACGTATCTCATCAAACAAGCGATCGTATAGTATACCGAACGCTAATTGCATTGCGTAAGATTCATTAGTTCCATATGCAGGACCGTTAATGACACCACGAATGTAGTTCGTCGCCATTTTACGATCTTCAGGGTTTAATGTAGAAGAGTTAATGGTTAACAATGTTCCTTTCACAGGTGTGAAGTTACCTTCAGGCATCGAGCGAACCATCTTTTTAACCTTTTCAATTAATTGAGCTTTATCAATTTTACCTACAACCACAATAAAGGTTTGTTTTTTATTCATTACCATTTTGTAATGATTTTTAACATCATCAAGGGTGATTTTTGCTAAGCTCTCTTCAGAACCATTTGTTTTTTTATCGTAGTTTAAATTTACAAAAGCATCATTCATTGCCATGTCGTTCAAGTAGGTATCAGGATCTGATTTACCTTGTTGAACATTAGAAACCATCGCATCTTTTTGCATTTTGAATTCTTCTTCGCTAAATAAAGGTGCATTAATTACATCTTCGAATATTGCCCAAGTAGCGTCGAAATTACGAGCGATGCATGACATCGCAACGTTAGCGTTATCTAATCCAGAGCTGCCCGATATAGAGCTTCCCATGCGATCTAACTGACGATTTAAATCTGATTTGCTGTATTTAGAAGTACCACCATTCGTAGCTATTTCTAAGGCTAAATTCTCAACCCCTTCTTTATCTTTTGTGTAGTTTGCAGTTCCACCTTTAACGAATAAACGAACACTTACAATTTGATTTGTAGTAGGCTTGTAGATTACTTTGTAACCATCCACCATAAGTTCTTCAGTCGCGTTTTTTGATTGTGCACTAGCTGTGTTAGTCCATAACAATACAGCTGCACTTAATAATGATATAATTGTTCTTTTCATTTTCTGTCGTTCTATTGTTTGGAATTATTTTTTAACAATGGCAAAAGTTACTTTTCTACTTGATGCTTTTAATTCATCAGAATCTGCTTTTACTTTTTTCACTTGGAAAGCTTTGTTCATTGTACCGATAATACGTGTTTCACTAATGCCTGCAGTTTTCAATGCAGCTAATACTGCTTCGTAACGTTCAGATCCAACCGTTTTCTTTTCGCCATCATGTGTATATGCATCTAAAGAAATATTAGCC
>CAJBVG010000175.1 GCA_903958995.1 uncultured bacterium
CAATAACCTAATAACTCATTAACCCAATAATCAATAACCCACTTGTGGTGCAATATTCTGCAATATTTAATATATTAAGTTAAATTGACTATTTTTACAGCAATTTAAAGAAAATTCAATGAGAGTATTGAAATTTGGTGGGACTTCCGTTGGTAGTCCAGATCGGTTGAAGAAGTTGATGGAGATTATCGATCCATTACAACCTCAGGTTGTAGTGCTTTCGGCAGTGTCGGGTACCACAAACGAATTAGTAGCAATTGCTAATGCTTTGTACGAGAAGAAACACGAGGAAGCGAATACACTTATCGATGCTCTCGAATCGAAATACGTAAACTTTCTTGCGCAATTATTTCCGAGCAGTGTGTACTTCAAAAAAAGTAGCATGCTCATCATTGAGCATTTCAATTCGATTCGTGCGTTTACGCAAGATTTATTTACGGTTTACGAAGAGCGAATCATTTTATCGAAAGGGGAATTAATTTCAACGGCTTTATTTTCTTATTACCTAGAGCAAATCGGTATTAAAAATGTATTGCTACCTGCATTAGATTTTATGCGTTTAGATGAACACTCCGAACCTAATATACCTTATACCACTGAACATCTAACGCCTTTATTAGCGGCTCATCCTAATATCAATATTTTTATTACCCAAGGATACATTTGTAGAAATCATTTTGGTGAAGTGGATAATTTAAAGCGTGGAGGAAGTGATTATACAGCATCATTAATTGGTGCAGCCATAGGAGCAGAGGAAGTGCAAATCTGGACCGACATTGACGGGATGCATAATAATGATCCGAGAATTGTTTCGGGAACAAAACCCATTCGTAATTTAAGTTTTAATGAAGCAGCAGAGTTGGCTTATTTCGGTGCGAAAATTTTGCACCCTCAAAGTGTTTTCCCTGCACAAAAATATAATATCCCTGTTCGTTTATTGAACACCATGGAACCCAAAGCTCCGGGAACCTTAATATCTTCAATGGAATCAGAGGCAGGTATTAAATCTATCGCTGCTAAAGATGGAATTACTGCACTCAAAATTCAATCATCACGAATGCTATTAGCCTATGGTTTTTTACGTCGCGTTTTCGAAGTGTTTGAGCGTTATAAAACTCCAATCGATATGATTACGACTTCCGAAGTAGCTGTCTCTTTAACCATCGATGATGATCAATACTTAGCAGAAATTATAAATGAACTCAATGGTTTTGGTACCGTAGAAATTGATGCTGATCAAAGTATTATTTGTATAGTTGGCGATTTCTTAGCAAGTAAATCAGGGTATGCCGCTAAGGTGATGGATTCACTAAAGAAAATCCCTATTCGAATGATTTCATATGGCGGTTCATCTAATAATATTTCGGTATTAGTCAATACTTCTGTAAAAAATGATGCACTAAAAGCATTGCATAAAGGTTTATTCGAATAATATGGAGCTCTCAACACTTTCAACACATCAAACTCCATTTTATTATTATAATATGGAATTGCTAGCACAAACACTTCAATCGTGTAGCGCAGAAGCAAAGAAATATAACTTCCACGTACATTACGCTTTAAAAGCAAATGCAAATCCGGAAATTCTGAAAAGCATTGTAAATGCTGGCTTTGGAGCCGATTGTGTTTCGGGTAATGAAGTGCTTCGTGCGAAAGAAAATGGGTTTGCCAATACTCAAATTGTATTTGCTGGTGTAGGAAAATCGGATCAAGAAATTAATGATGCTTTAGACGCAGATATTTCTTGTTTCAATGTAGAATCGAAACAAGAACTCGAAGTGTTAAATGAATTAGCAGCTGCAAAAAATAAAATTGCTTCTATAGCATTGCGTATTAACCCTAACGTAAATGCGCATACACACCATTACATTACTACGGGTTTAGAAGAGAATAAGTTTGGGATTAATCACTGGGAGTTAGAAAAAGTTATTGAGTTATTAGGTGTATATAAAAATATAAAATTGGTGGGATTGCATTTTCACATAGGTTCACAAATCACCGATATGTCGGTGTTTAAAAGCCTTTGCTTAAAAGTAAACGAGTTTGTTTCTTGGTTTGAAGATCGTAAGCAACACATCCGCATCATCAATGTGGGTGGGGGTTTGGGAATCGATTATGTAAATCCGGAAGAACATGCGATATCCGATTTCGAAGCCTATTTCAAATTATTCAATCAGTTTCTTACTGTTAAAAATCACCAAGAAGTCCACTTCGAATTGGGCAGAGCATTAGTAGCACAATGCGGTACGCTCATCTCAAAAGTATTGTACATCAAAGAAGGTTTACAAACCAACTTCGCCATACTCGATGCGGGCATGACGGAATTACTCCGCCCAGCATTGTACCAAGCTTATCATAAAATCGAGAACCTCTCGAATACCAATACATCAGAAAAGAAAAAATACGATGTCGTCGGACCGATTTGCGAATCTTCAGACTGCTTCGGCAAAGCCGTTGAACTTCCTATTACCAAACGAGGAGATTACATCGCCATCCGCAGCGCAGGCGCCTATGGAGAAGTAATGCGGTCGGGGTATAATTTGCGAGTGGCAAATTCATCGGTTTTCGTCCCTTCGGCTCCGCTCAGGGACCGTCTAAGTTTGTAATTGTAAGTTGTAAATACATAGTACATAATACTTAATACATAATACTATTGCTATATTTGTATGTTTAAACGCGTAATTCAATTTTAAATTTTAAATTCTAAATACATAGTACATAATACATAATACAATTTCTTATCACGAACAATGAATCGTTTCAAATTCATCCAATCCCTATTATTACTACCATTCGCAGCAAGCGCCATGACACTAAAAGATTTATCGAAAATATCGGAAAGCTTCGAGCCTTCGCCATTAATGCCAGTATTATTCCTTGGACATGGTAGTCCGATGAATGCTATTGAAGACAATGCCTTCTCTAGAGAGTGGAGAAAATTAGGACAAACCTTACCAAAGCCAAATGCCATTGTATGTGTAAGTGCACATTGGGAAACACCAGGAACCTTTGTAACGGCTATGCCGAAACCAAAAACGATTCACGATTTTGGTGGCTTTCCGAAGGAGTTATTTGCAGTAGAATATCCAGCACCAGGTTCATTAGCCATTGCTGAAGAAACGAAGAAAGCGATAACGATGGCAACCGTAGGATTAGATCACGAATGGGGTTTAGATCATGGATGTTGGTCGGTGATTAAGCACATGTATCCGAAAGCCGATATTCCAATTATACAATTGAGTTTAGACTACCGAAAAGATGCTGCGTACCATTACGAATTAGGTCAGCAATTACAAAGCTTACGTAAAAAAGGAGTAATGATTATTGGAAGTGGAAACATGGTTCACAACCTAGGAATTATGGATTGGAAGAATGCAGATGGGGGATTTGAGTGGGCAATAAAAGCGAACGATACGTTCAAAAATTTAATCTCGAATAACGATCACAAATCATTAATCAACTATTCGAAATTAGGAAGAGAAATTCAACTATCGATTCCTAGTCCGGAGCACTACTTACCCTTACTCTACATCCTTGCACTAAAAAACGAAAAAGAAAAGGTTACGTACTTCAATGATCAGGAAGTGTATGGATCGATAGCGATGACCTCCTTATTAATATGTTAATGAGATAATTTGTTAATATGTTAATGCATTTACATTAACATATTATCTCATTAACATATTAGATTAACATATTATCCCATTAACATATTAACATATTAGATTAACATATTATCCCATTAACATATTAA
>CAJBVG010000176.1 GCA_903958995.1 uncultured bacterium
AATTACTTAGCTAATGCCATTAAGTTTAGTCCAGCAGAAAGCACCATACAAGTACATACAGAATTAGATTCGCAAAATAAAACACTTAAAATTTCGATTATCGACAAGGGTATGGGAATTAAGGAGGAAGATGTGCCAACAATTTTCCAAGAATCACCTAAGGTAAATTTTGGAACTAATAATGAACATGGTAGTGGATTAGGACTACGTTTGTGCAAAGAGTTTGCAGAAGCAAATAACGGAGCTGTTGGGTTTAAAACAAAAACAGGAGAGGGCTCCGAGTTTTATTTTACTTGTGAAGCTGCGTAAAATTTATTTCGAAATGACAAAGGTTTTACTAAGATAACTGTTGTTTTTCAATTCTACTTTTAAAATGTAATTACTTGGAGGGAGCTTAGAGATATCAATAATGTTATTTGTATTTAAGCTTCCTTCTTGTTTTTTTGTAAATACTAGTTCGCCAGTATTAGTATAAATATATATGCAAAAAATATCATTATTTGAAAATCCTATTGGTGTAATTTCTATACTGTTTGAACTTGGGTTTGGGAAAACTTCGAAACTATTTTGATGTATACTTTTATTCTCAAGTAATCCAGATTTAATGGTTTCTCCCATGCCTAAACAATATTCACCTAATCGAAGAGAATCGATAGTGATGTTACCGTATTTATCTGTTTTACTGCTGAGTGTATTTTTAGTGTAATATGGATATTCAGCCCATTTTTCAGCAGTGTTTTTACGATAAAGTAAAATCAAACTATCCTCATTCGTAATATTTAATTGATGATCTAAAAAATTATTTCCACTGAATACGGCAGATCTTCCATCATAAGAGAATTTCGCACTCGCCTTGAAATCGTTTGATAAAATACCACTAACCGTCCAATAACGTTGTGGTGATATCCGCTGGATGTTATTTCCTGTTTGACCTTGTGGTCCAGTATAATGATGTTCGATGCGCATTAATGAGGAGTCAGCATTAGAATTCACAGTAACATTCATCTTCGCCAAAACAAAGTTTACTACACCGGTAGTCTTAAGTATTTTTTGTTCTGAAGAAATGGCTTGAGAAATTTTATCATTCATATTCAATATACTCAATACTGGTACAAATGGAACTCGTACATCAATAGTGCTGTACTCGCCAGTTAACTTGATTGTACGTGTAATTGAATTCATGTTTTTATCAAAAAAAGTTATTTCCATTGGTACGTGTTGATCAAAATGAGTGTTTGCATATTTCATCTGACGAACAAATACTTTTGCATTAAACTCTAAATTGATTTTACTTACTTCTACAGAATCTATAGAAAAATGTGCCCAACCTGGTTGGTAAATCCAATCTTCAAAAAAATAGGAGAGGTCTACTCCACTTGCTGTAGAAAGGCTTTGCTGAAATTGCTCGTTGCTTATACTTTTATATGCATTCGCTAACAAGGTTTGTTTAACAGCTATTGAAAATAAACTGTCACCCAAATACCCTCTTAAATTATGAGCCATAATGGCTCCTTTTAAATACACATGATTGCCGTAAGTGTGTTCGAATGGAATGTTATCTAAATTTAAATCACCTTCTTTATAACGAACAAAATGTAAAAGACTTTCATGTAATGCTTTGATGCCGTTAATGTATGCTGTTTTGCCATATACTTCTTCTCTGAAAAGATATTCGCAATAGCTTGC
>CAJBVG010000177.1 GCA_903958995.1 uncultured bacterium
GACAATGGTTTTAATTTCTTTCTGATGCGCAATTTCTGGAATTAATTCATTTCCCTCAGTACATGAAAACGTTCTTATACTCTTGGTATGTGGAGCTATAATGTCTATCCTTCTTTTTATTTGTTCAGCAGATAATATATCTCCTACTTTTTGTCCTTCTACATAAGGACTAAAACATAATCCATTTAAACCCGTATTGAATTGTGAAGCAAATAATTTTTCAATTTCTACTTCCGTTGTATGACTGTAATCGGTTCCAGAGATTGTATTCAAATTATTATTATGAAGTAATGAATTTAATTTCCCTGATAAATATCCTGAAGATTTAATTTCTACTTTCCCTTTTCTAGCATCCAATTCATTTTTTATTTCTCTTGCTTTTTTCTCCGTTAGATCATAATTCCACATTACCCACATAGCAATTAGAGTACCTGCAATAGGCACACCCGAAAAGAACAAACGTAAACCAGTAACAGCACCCTCTGGTTGTGTTGGAGCACCAGCTTTAAAGGCAACCACCGTCATAATAACTCCAGTTAATAATCCGGCAATAGCAAAACCAAACTTTACCATCCACCAATAAATGGCACCAAAAACTCCTTCTCTTCTTTTACCCGACTTTAATTCATCCATGTCACAAACATCGGCTGTCATCGACATCATTAAGGTAAACAAGCTTCCTATACCAAAAGAGAAGAACGGTAATGCAAATAAAAACATGTACGGTTTACCTGGTATAAAAAGAAACCATAGTAATATATAACCAAAGATGGATATGCCTTGACAAATTAAAAATGCTCTTTTCTTTTCTATTTTTTTAGCAATCCAAGCTACTATAGGAATAACGATAAATGTAGTTGCTAAAGCACCACCACATCCAAAAAGTGTTGGCCATATACCAGCGGCTGCGGTATCACCATTAAACAAATAATAAACAACTATAAAAAATGTAAAACCTGCAACCGTGTTAAATGCATTAAATATAAAGAACGTTGCAATGCATAATTTTCTAAAGGGCTTATTAGCAAATGCTTCTTTAAAGCTTATTAATATTTCTTTTAAACTTCCACCTATGGTTTTATACGTAAGTGGTTGTAAGGTATCATCAAATTTAGTGGATTTACTTTTAATGAAAATGGCAGGCACCATGGCAAGCAACATAAAAATTGAACCTACCCAAATCGCTATTGTTCTCGTTGCAGTATCTGCATTGGGGAACCATTTTGGATCATACATAATAACCCAGAACCATGGTGCAATAACCCAAGCAAATTGTCCTATCCATTGAGAAATTGCCATAATACTTGTGCGTTCATGAAAATCATCGCTCATTTCATAGCCCATAGCTACATAAGGCACACTAAAAATGGAAAGTCCAATATGAAAGATAAGAGAAAAGCTTAGGAAGAAAATGAAATTATACATTACACTATCTTCTCTGTACAGTTGCCACATAATCATAAATGCAATACCCATAATAATTGAACCGACAAAGACATACTGTCTTCTTCGTCCCCAAATTGATTTGGTGTTATCAGAGATAAATCCCATCACTGGATCAAAAAAGGCATCTACTATTCTTGGTACAAAAAACAAAACACCCCACATCCATGATGGCATACCTAAATTTTCTACTAATACAACCATGAAGATTCCTAAAGCAGCAGGAAACATTTGATTGGCAAGCATTCCTAGTCCGAACGCTATTTTTTGTCCGAATGGAACTTTGTTAGATAAATGCTGAGTGGACATAAGTAATATTTTTTTAGTTAAGTACTATTGTTTGTAATGCTTTTGCATCAATGCTAATTTTCTTTACTTCCTTATTCAAATTTATATTAATCGAGTATTTCTCTTCTGTTGGGTTAAACAGCGCAATCACTATGCTACCATCTGTATTTTGGACAGCAGTTGCCATTAACTCCTTATGATTGATCTCACAACCTATTTTAATGGCTCCTGGTCGCATAAATTTACTAAAGTGGGCCATTACATAATATAAGGGTGTAAAGTAAACCTCGTCTTTATTTGGATCTACAATGACCGGCGCTACGCACCAGTTTTTAAACCAATTAGGTCCACCTTGTGTATCTAACACCATGTTCCAATCAATCCAAGCATTTACATGATTATTCAAACATCCAATAATATCGGTAGCGTATCTGTTTACAGGTGCATATTTCGGATGTAAATGTTTATCCTTTTCACTTGCCCAATCCCAACCCCAATCCGTAGCTTCTTTTTTCCAATACCAAGCATCATCGCGCCATTTAGGTATTTCAGAATCTACACAACCTTCGGTTTCAATTAAATATTTATTAGGTGCTTTTTGATGAGCATGTTGCAAAGCGTCTGGAAAATAATCATATGTGCTCTCATACCAATGTATCGCTGTTCCTGCAAAATACTTAGATGATTTTTCATCCCTGTACATTTCATCAACCCACTCTTTTAGTCCTGCTCTGTTTTGATCGTAGCCCAAAATGTTTATATCAGCCCAACCGTCTTTTTCTAATTTTGGACCTAAATAATTTTGAACGAAGTCCGTCATTTCTTTTGGTGAGAATAAGGTACTCTCCCAATTATTTCCATTTCCATGAGGCTCGTTAATAACAGTAACACCCCAAATGTTTATTCCTTCATTTTTGTACGCTGTTAAGTACTTAGAAAAATAAAGAGAAAATGCATCATTATACTTAGGTAATAATTTTCCGCCAACATAACTATTATTGTCTTTCATCCAAGGTGGTGCTGTCCATGGTGAAGCAATAATTTTGAATCCTTCTTTAGATATTTTTTGAGCATCTACAATCATCGGGATTAAATCCATTTTATCATCTTCAATGGTAAAATGTTTCATCTCTACATCATCTGCTACTTTTGCATATGTATAATTGCTTAATGAAAAGTCGCACGAGGCAATGTGTGTTCTTGTTAATGAGTAATTTGCACCTTCCTCACTAAAATAAGCTTCTAATATTTTTTTTCTGTTTTCCGGACCAAGCTTATTTAACAAGGAAGCGGATGCTTCCGTAAATGAACCACCAAATCCAAGTATTTCTTGAAATTTCTGCTCTGTATTAAGCTGAATGGTTAAAGATTTTTCAGCTGGTTTAAAATCAGTCAAATGAGTTAATGCATTCCCATTTTCTGAAGTCTCATATACATCAATAGTCATTTCTTTAGTATTTGTACACTGAATTTGAGCAATACAAGCAATTACAATTAGAATTATTATCAAGTTATATCTGCGCATATTCATCATTCTTAATTCCTAATTCTTAATTCCTAATTCTTAATTCCTAATTCCTAATTCCTAATTTTAACAGGTAGTTCCACCTCTTTGAGTAACTCTTCCTTATTTCCATTGTACGTTTTCTCAATAGGGCTACCATCTCGTTTTAATTCCTTAAAAACTCCTTGATTCACTTTTTCCCAAAGTGCATATTTTGCTTTCCCGTCAATAGTAAATAAGCCAAAATGATTTTCAGAACCATTTGGGTTTTTAGCATCTTTCCAAATCTCATCAAATGCTTCAAAATAAAAGAAGGTGATTTTTTCATTTTTTGTCCACGCTCTCATCAATTCATAATACTTTGCCGATTTATATTCATCACACGCTCTTGATCCCTCTTTACCATAAATACCGTCGGTGTATGTTGCCCAACCAGTTTCTCCAATATGAACAGGTTTATTGATGCCAATTGACTGCATATAATTAATTACACTTTGATATTGGCTTTTCGCGCGATTTAAGGCGCTCAACATAAGGGAGTCTATTTGTTCTTCTTTTGATAATTTTTTTTCTGACAACTTAATTCCCCAAAATTCTGGATCATAATGGGAATCATGCATAGGGTAAGTATGTACAGAAACATAATCTACTGCAGCATATAGCTTTTTTAGATCTTCAATATAATAAGAGGAATCGGCACCGCCCCAAGAAGCATAATTATCGGAAGAAGTAATCCATAAATTTTCGGGCAAGTGTTTATCTTTTTTTAATTCCTGTAAGTAGTTTACCCATTTCAAAATAACCGCAGGTTCAACATAATAGCTAGTAGCCCATTTCACCATGGCTTCATTTCCCACAGAAATTATTTTTACAATGTCTGGATATTCATTTGCTAATTCAACCGCTCTTTTTATTTCAGCTGCATTATCGATTTCTTTTTCTTTATTGTGATTTGGCGGAATGCTCGTCCAAGCATTCTCACAATCTATCCAAGCACCAAGCATCACATACATTTCGAAATTTTCATTCTCGGTATGCAATTCAGTAATGGCTTTTAATAAATTCCGTATTTCATCGAGCTTCGTATTGTATGTTCGTAGTACTTTAATACCCATTGCGCTCATTATTTTCAAATCTTCTTTGATTTGATTTACACTCGGCTGTATATCGCGTGTAGTACTGCGATAGCCTCCATAGCAAATGGCAAGGTAGTTAGAATCACCTAGAATTTGAGCTGCTGTTTTGCTTTTCTCCAATCCATTTAATTTGCCATTTACAGAATTTGGCGAACTACAAGAAGCTAATATGATTAGGAAAGAAATTAAAAAAAAATTATTTATTATTCTAGTTTTTAGCATACAATTATTTTAAGATAGATTCCTTAATATATACTGTGATTCTACTTATTTCACCTGTTCTATTAAATATTTCCAAACTTGTTTTTACATCTAATTGCAAAGAATTCTCCTTAGTTATCGAACCATCTTTCTTTTCAATTTCTAAATGGTTATCAACGGATATGCGATAAATAATTGGAACTTGACAGTAGGTGAAACAAAGTGAGCCTGGCATTGGTGCAAATGTTTTGTGTTCCTTATTTATGGTCACATAATGAAACACACGATCTTCTTTTGTGAACTCATCTTTTCTCAATAAACACGGATTAAAATACAGTGCTCCATTTAAAACAAAAACACCTAGTTCTCCAAATCTACTGATTATATCTTCCTTCACCTGACCAGTCATTCCTGGTTGCTGAGCTCCTTTATTACTTGGTGTGTGTGAGTAAGGATCAGTTGGAAAAGCTCCATATAGTTTAGGCGATTTATGTACTCCTACACCAGCATTTATCTCGTAATAATGTTCTAAAAGTTTGCCGATCACTTCCCCTGATTCTCCACTTTCAATAGCCTGTAAACATACTTCCTGAACAGCTAATTGCAGTTTAGAAACCATGTGCCAATAAATGGACCCAAGGCCTTCATAACCATAAAATGTACCCGAACGACCTGTGAATGATTTATGGTCAAATACTACTTCATAAGTATCTAAAAGTGCTCTCTTTTCCGTTTGAATGTAAGTACCGTATTTAGAAGAATCTAATTGATCAATCGCATTACTTAAATCACCAGCATTTTTTAGATTCCCATTGAAATGATATTCTCCATTAATGTCTTTCTCTACAATTGATTTTTCTCCATCAGCAAGAAGTATGTCGATGAGTTTAAATTTATTTATAGCGTCGTTTGGTATTTTGTTCTTCTGTAAAAATTTCGGAAGTTGTTTATTAGGATAGAGTAAATAGCTATACTGGTCAGGGCGGAATAGCGCACTGTTCTTCATGCTATCCAATAGTTTTATTGCATTTTGGGGCGATAAATATCCTGAGCTAAGTACAGCAACCTGTCCTTCTAACATTTCGCTGAGGTAAGAAATACTAACTTCCTGCTCGCTTTTAATACTCATTAAATTATAAGCGTGATACATATCATCCTCTCGCTTATTTGCATTAATAGTGTGTTCAACAAAAGCTAAACTCACTTTTACAAATGCTTTTAATCTGCGGTAAGAAATGGTTCTTTTCTCAGACCAAAAAGATTGCTTATAAATATGTTCTCTGTATTCGCTTCCTGCTTCACCCAAATTATCTAAAATTGCTTTGCGTTGAACATCATTTATTTCACCGTTTAACAACCCTGTATTCTCATCAAGTGTGGCATGAATAGCTTTTAAAAATATGATTAACTCATTCGATAACTCGATACGCTCTTCATCAGTTTGTTCAACAAGCTTTTCAAAAAACACTAAGAATCTACGGAGGTAATAGAGCGTCACCATCGACACCCCATTCCCTACTAATGCATTATTGGCATCGTTCCATTCCGGGCGTTGGGTATTCATCCATATTCCAGCACCTGGTATAAAGTTGGATAGCTTAGCTAATACCGTAGCAAGTATTTTCTCGATAAAATTAACGGTATAAATTTTTTGATGTTGATCTACTAAAAGTGCGGCGTCTGAACCTAAAATTTGTATGTTATTTTTAATCTCAGCATCCAAGTGCTCATCAAATTCAATGGTATCTTTAGCGTTCTTTAAAATTTCGCGATAGTTTTTTATTTTGTAAGGGACGTTTGCATACACAAACTGTTCTTCGTTAAATTGACTACTTAATTGACCTGGGAAATATTTTTCATTTATTTCCAAAAGTTTAAGTAAGTATATAATTTGATGATCTCCCCAATATCCAATATACGACCAAGGATTATCGGGTTCAACTGTTTCCCAATCAAAACCGCCCTTTGTAACTCGATATGGATTATAACCTTCGAAAGTAGTTGCATTTAAAAACTTGTGAATCATGCTACGGGTAAAGCCCGGGTATGAAATTGCCAAGGCCTCCCAATTTTGAAAAATATCTCTCCAATTACCTTCGTAATCAAGTATTTTTTTTGAGTAGTCAACTGCACTACGTGTATTAATAGAAAATTTATTCCAAGGTCTGCTAGGATCCCCGTGTCTTCTACTAAATTTCAGTGGTAGGTATTCTGTGCAAAGTCTTTTGAAATTCTTATCCTCTACTTTAGCATATATATTCTCCAGCTCAAAAACAGTAAACGTATCGGCTAAATTATCTAATAATTGTTTGTGATTTTCGAACACAACTTTATTTGCTCCAGCAAGATAATTGATCAAATCATTTTTTTCGATTTGGTAATTAAAATCGAAAATACCACCTCTCATAATATTGAAAAGTGTATTAGAAAAATGACGTGTATCTCTATAAACATCTGTAGATAATTGTATTCCATCTGATGATGCATTGAGTTCATTTAATAGCTTCGACCCTAGGATGATGTCGTCTTCTATTAATGTTTGAATTTGTTTGTTTGTTTCAATAGCATTGATGATTGACACAACATCGGCTTGACTTTGATTTACGTCAGCAACGATTAGCCATTTCTTTTTTTCTCCTGGAGATAGGTTAATTTCTTTATTGATGAAGTAGGATCCTTTTTCTGCTTTTACATCTTCTTCTTGTACTACTTTCAATCCATCTCTGAATGTATTGAGTTGCAAAGAAGAAAGTAAGTGTAATGGTTTATCAAGTCCTAAAGACCAAGCTACATTGGCTTTTAAGGCCTCGCTTGGTTCTGCTTTGTCGACTATAATTGCACTAAGAGCAAAAATACCCAGGCCCGAATTTAAGTCTAATTCATTGCGTTTGTAAGCATCTACAAGTATGCTCGTTGAGTTTTGCAAATCACTGCTAACTCCGTCGGGCATAATATTTTGAATACCATCGAGAATATTTATTTGTAGATTTTTATCTCCCTTATTTTCTAAAGATGACTTTCTTACGAAGCCATATATATTGCTAGTGTTCCACTCATACCTAAACGTAAGTCCAAAATTATGATTGATTTCTTCGAAAATGATCTTGTTCCCAATTGCGTTCTTATATAGATTTCTTGAAATATCATATAAACTATTGTTTCGCTCAGAGAAGGGTTCCCAGATATGTATTTCATCATTTACGATGATCTGAAATATTGATTTAGATCCTGTATTATCGTACGATTCTGTTATTTTATCGGCTGTATAATATGGGAATAATGAGTATTCAGCGCTCTTACGTCCCGCAGAAATTCCACCATTGCTTGAGATAAAAATCCAATGGTTTGAATCACTTACCACACTCATAAAAAACGGTCGCATTTCATCGTGGTTTGAAATGCAAAAGAAATTTTCACCCTCTATTTTTAATCGCTTTATTTCTACTAATAATTCTTCTTTCATTTAATCTTATTATAGCAAATTCTAATCTCTAAATTCTAAGTACTAAATTCTTAGGACTAATTTTAGAATTTAGAAATTAGAATTTAGAATTTAACATATTACATCTCTTTATAAACTCTCACATAATCAATAGTCATACTACCTGGGAAAGGTGTATTGCTGTTAGGCGCTCCAACAAAACTTCCTCCTACAGCTAAATTCATTATAATAAAGAATGGTTGATTATAAACCCACTCACCAGGTGCATCAGGTGGAGTTATTCTTTTGTAAAGATAATCGTTCACAAAAAAATCAATTCTGTTCTCGTTCCACTCAATAGCATACACGTAAAAATCGGCGTCGAATCTATTATTCTGAAGTGCATACGGTGTAGTGATGGATTCGGCACCAGAATAACCCGGACCATGAATTGAACCGTAGGTAATGTTAGAGTATTTGCCCTTTTGTTCCATGATGTCTATCTCTCCACACTGTGGCCAAGTAACACTATCAATGTTACTACCTAACATCCAAAATGCTGGCCATATGCCTGAGCCTGTTGGTGTTTTAATACGAGCTTCTATACGGCCATATTTTTGAGTAAATAAACC
>CAJBVG010000178.1 GCA_903958995.1 uncultured bacterium
GGAAAAAATCAATACAAGCCTAAAGAATTTTGGACACAAGGAGAAACGGAATCGAACTCATGTTGGTTTCCAACAATAGAAGCAGGTAACGAACGTTTCACTCAAGAAATTGCCATTACTGTTGATACTTCTTTCGTAACCTTATCAAATGGTCGTTTAGTATATTCTACAAATCAATCTAATGGTACTCGAACAGATTATTGGAAACAAGATTTGCCTCATGCTCCTTACTTAGTATTTCTAGGTGGTGGGAAATTTACTGTGTATAAAGACAAGTGGAGAAACATGGAAGTTAACTACTACATGGAACCAGAATTTGCTCCTTATGCAAAATTAATTTTCGGTAAAACTCCAGAGATGATTGAATTTTTCTCAAATCGTTTAGGTGTACCTTATGCTTGGGATAAATACTCACAAATTGTAGTTCGTGATTTTGTTTCCGGTGCAATGGAAAATACCGGTTGTGTTACCTTTTACGACGATATGAATAAAACAGATCGCGATTACATGGATCAAACTGATGAAGATATTATTTCACACGAATTGTTTCATCACTGGTTCGGCGATTTAGTGACTTGTGAGTCGTGGCCAAACCTGCCATTAAACGAATCGTTTGCTACCTACGGCGAATACTTATGGGATGAGTTTAAATATGGTAGAGATGAAGCTGATAAGGATGGATACAATGATTTAGGAGCTTACTTAGGCACAGCAAGAAACGGTAGAGTAGATATGATTCGTTTTGATTTAGCAGATCGTGAAGCTATGTTCGACGGGAACTCCTACCAAAAAGGTGGTCGTATTTTACACATGTTACGTAAGTATGTAGGTGATGATGCTTTCTTTGCTTCTCTAAAATTATACTTAGAAACTAATAAATTTAAACCAGTAGAAATTCACCATTTACGTTTAGCATTCGAAGAAACAACTGGAGAAGATTTGAATTGGTTCTTCAACGAGTGGTTCTTAAACCAAGGCCACCCAGAGCTAGAATTCAATTATTCATATAATGCCGATAAAAAATTGGCAAGTGTAAAAATTAATCAAACACAAGACTTAAAGAAAAACCCATTATACAAATTACCTCTCGATATCGATGTATATGTATACGGAAAAGCAATACGTAAACGTGTAATATTAGATAGTGTTTCGAAAACATTTGATTTTGCTGCTGATGTACAACCTTCATTAATTAATGTTGATGCTGAAAAAATGTTATTGTGTACTAAGAAAGATAATCACTCGAAAGAAGAATGGCTTTACATGTTTAATAGCGCGCCATTATACCTAGATAGACAAGAATCACTAACTGCTTTGGATGCTTATAAATCAGATTCCTTAGTTCAGATGGCTTTTGTAAAATCATTAAACGATCCTTCTTATGCGATTCGTAACATCGGAATTTCTAAAGTGAAAGATCTTAATCCAAATAATCAAAAATCAGTTTACGAGAGAATAAAAGTTCTTGCTACAAAAGACGAAAACTCTTCAGTACGCTCAAGAGCATTGAAAACATTAGCAGATGTGTATTCTTCTGAAAACAATGCAGATATTTATGCAGCCGCTGCTCTAGATCGTTCTTATGCTGTTGAAGCATCCTTGTTAAAAATTTATAGCACTTCTAATAAAGATAAAGCTTGGGAAATTGCAAAGAAAGAAAGTTCATCTGAGAATGGAAGCATGCGTTCAGCAATTGCAGAATTCTATGCAAAAGAAGGAACTGCAGCAGAACATCAATTCTTTATTAATGCCTTTACTCGTGGTAGTGGCTTCTCTTTATTCTTCATCATCCCACAATATAAAACATACATTAAACGTATGGATGATGCCACGATAAAAGATGGTATTGAACCAGCATTAGGAATTGCTAAGAAGAGCTCGAACCCATTTGTTACGAATTCTGTAAAAGGTATTTTGAAAGAAATGAAATCTGCAGCGAAAAGTGAAGAGTTACAGAAAGAAATTCAAACTGCAATAGACTCCTTAAAATAATCCGAAAATATGCTAATGTGCATCCCGATAGCTATCGGGAGTGCACATTTAATTTACGCATCTGCATATTTACGCATTTACGCATTGGATTTTTTCTTCAATCTCAAATTCAACATCTCTACTAAAACAGAGAATGCCATAGCGAAGTAGATATATCCTTTTGGAATATGTTGATCTAATCCTTCCCCTAAAAGTGATACTCCGATAAGCACTAAGAATGATAATGCTAACATTTTTACTGTTGGGTGATTGTTCACAAATTTACTAATGGATTCTGCTGCGAAGAGCATAATAATCACAGCAATAATTACAGCTGCAACCATCACTCCAATTTGATTTGCCATTCCCACCGCAGTAATAACCGAATCGAGTGAGAACACAATATCTAACAATAATATTTGAACTATAATACCTGAAAAAGTTGCTCTGCCTTTAATTTCCGTATCGTGATTTTCGCCTTCTAATTTTTCATGAATTTCTGTTGTTGCTTTGTAAATTAAGAACAATCCCCCGATGAGTAAAATCAAATCTCTTCCAGAAATTTCTTGACTAACAATCGTAAAGATTGGAGCTGTTAAGCTCATTACCCAGTTTAACGATAACAATAATAATACTCGAGTTATAAGGGCTAAACTTAAACCCAGTCGGCGTGCTCGTTTTTGATCGCCTTTTGGGAGTTTACCAGATAAAATGGAAATGAAAACAATGTTATCAATACCAAGTACGATTTCTAAAACAGTAAGTGTAAATAATCCAATCCAAACATTGGGGTCGGTTAAAAATTCCATGTAGTTATTTATAATTTTAAGTTTCTAAGTTTAGGTGCAAATCTAGCAGTAATACTGGTAACTAATAATGTCATGCTTCCGCCAAAGATAATTGAAGGCACCAATCCCAGTAATTTAGCAGCAAATCCCGATTCAAATGCACCAATTTCATTTGATGAGCCTATAAATATACTATTCACAGATGATACTCTACCTCGCATGTGGTCTGGAGTAAACAATTGTACAATAGTAGTTCTAATAACAACACTAATATTATCAAACGCTCCACCCAAGGCTAAAAAGAAAATAGACAAATAGAAATTACGAGATAATGCAAAGCCTATGGAACAAGCTCCAAATAGTGCAACTGCATATAATAATTTTTTACCTGCTCCTTTTTGTAATGGGTAAAAGGTTAGAACAATCGCCATTGCTAATGCACCAATGGCTGGTGCTGCTCTGAGTACCCCTAAGCCTTTCGGGCCAACGTGTAATATTTGATCGGCAACCATAGGGAGTAATGCTACTGCACCTCCAAAGAATACTGCGAAAAAATCTAATGACAATGCTCCAAGCAATAACTGATTAGAAAATACAAAGCGTAATCCGGCAGTAATACTGTCTTTTATACTTTCTATTTTTTCTGATTTTATAACAGCTCTCGTAGCAATAAAGGAGAAAAAGAAAAATGCAAATCCAAAAAACAAAGTGTTTATTAAATACGCTTTTGCTACGCCTAGAAACCCATAAACGAAACCACCTAATGCTGGTCCACCCACTGCGCCGATTTGCCAAACCGTACTATTCCATGTAGAAGAGTTTCCGAATATTTTTTTAGGAACTACTTGCGACATGATGGCAAACATCGATGGACTAATAAATCCTCGTGCTAATCCGGTAGTAAATATGAGTAAGTAAATTGGTGTTGTGCCAAAATGCTGTATGTGTTGATTGTTATACGAGAAATAAAAAAGTAATGCGGATGATGCAACTAAAATGGAAATAGCAGTCATCAATATCTTTCTCCGATCATAATGATCTACAACATATCCTGCAAACAAGGCAATTAAAATATACGGAACTGCTTCCGCAAGTCCTATCAATCCTAGTGAAAGCGGGTCTTTCGTGAGTTCGTAAATTTGCCAACCCACACAAACGGCCTGGAAATTAACAGCAGTGGTTAAGAAAAATCGTCCTAAAATATAAAATCGAAACTCTGCGAACCTTAAGGCCGCAAAGGGGTCGTGTTTCTCTTTACCGTTCGTGGGTGTATCCATTATGCTTCTTTCACTGAATCGTAAGCCCAAACACAGTAAAAATCTTCTAATTTTCTGAACATGTTGAGAGTTTTACCCAAATCTACAATTTCATCCGTATTTTTCGCTTGAAAATCATACTTTTGAGATTCAATTTTTTAATTATGTTAAGGACACATACTTGCGGGGCGTTAAGCAATCAAGATTTAGGTAAAGAGGTAATACTCAGTGGTTGGGTACAAAAATCGAGAGATTTAGGTGGAATGACTTTCATTGATGTTAGAGACCGATACGGAGTCACTCAATTGGTTTTCAATATGGAAGAAAATGACGGGTTGTGTAAACAAGCTCGTTCATTAGGGCGTGAATATGTCATCCAAGTGAAAGGAACCGTAATTGAGCGTAGCAATAAAAATCCTAAAATGCCAACGGGAGATGTGGAAATTAAAGTTTCAGATCTTGAAATTTTAAATGAATCGAAAGTTCCTCCATTTATTATTGATGATGAAACAGATGGTGGTGAGGAATTACGTGCAAAATATAGATACTTAGATTTAAGAAGAAATCCTGTTCGTAAGAACTTAGAACTTCGCCATCGTATGGCTCAAGAAACACGTAAGTACATGGATTCACTTGATTTTATTGAAGTGGAAACTCCAGTGCTTATTAAATCAACTCCAGAAGGAGCTCGCGATTTCGTTGTGCCAAGTAGAATGAACCAAGGTGAATTTTATGCCTTACCTCAATCTCCTCAAACATTTAAACAATTATTAATGGTTTCTGGTTTCGACCGTTACTTCCAAATTGTAAAGTGTTTTCGTGATGAAGACTTACGTGCCGATCGTCAACCTGAGTTTACTCAAATCGATTGTGAGATGTCGTTTGTAACACAAGAAGATATTTTAAATACTTTCGAAGGCTTAGCGAAACATTTATTTAAAGCAGTGAAAGGAATTGAAATTCATGAGTTCCCTCGCATGACTTATGCAGATGCTATGCGAATCTATGGTTCTGATAAACCGGATATTCGTTTCGAAATGAAATTCGTAGAGTTGAATGATGTAACGAAAGGAAAAGAATTTAAAGTGTTTGATGATGCGGAACTTGTTGTTGGTATCTGTGCGAAAGGTTGTGCCGAATATACACGTAAGCAATTAGATGAATTAACGGACTTCGTGAAGCGCCCGCAAATAGGAGCTACCGGACTTATATACGCACGTGTGCAGGCAGATGGTTCTGTGAAATCATCAGTTGATAAATTTTATGATGAAGCTGCATTGTCAGCCTGGAAAAATAAATTCAATGCTGAGCCAGGAGATTTAATTTTAATATTAGCGGGTAATCAAGATAAAACACGCAAAGCATTAAACGAACTTCGTTTAGAAATGGGTAATCGTTTAGGGCTTCGTGCTAAAAATGTTTTTGCTCCGCTTTGGGTGTTAGATTTTCCATTGTTAGAGTGGGACGAAGAGTCGGCTCGATTCCATGCAATGCATCATCCATTTACTTCACCTAAGCCAGAAGATATTGCTATGTTAAATACCAAGCCAGGAGATGTGCGTGCGAACGCTTATGACATGGTTGTCAATGGTACTGAGATTGGTGGTGGTTCTATTCGAATATTCAATAAAGAATTACAAGCAACCATGTTTGAGTTGTTAGGATTCACAAAAGAAGAAGCTCAAAAACAATTTGGATTCTTAATGGATGCTTTTGAATTTGGTGCACCTCCACACGGTGGTATTGCATTTGGATTCGATCGTTGGTGCTCATTATTTGCAGAACTCGATTCGATTCGTGATGTAATTGCTTTCCCTAAAAATAATTCAGGTAGAGATGTGATGATTGATTCTCCATCAACAATATCTAATGATCAATTAAAAGAATTAGGGATTAAAACTTCTTAGTGAGTAATTCCTGTAATAACTGGTTTCGCTACAACCTGAACGTTTCTTCGTTTAGTTGTAGTGCAACCATTTGGAGTGGTTTCTACTACTTCAATATAGCCTAATCCTAAAGTTGTCCATTTTACCTGTACCGTATTAGTACTACCACCAAGCATAACAATTCCTTTGTTGATACTCCACTGATAAGTATTTACCGCTATGTTGTTCGTAGTATAAACATCAATTGTATTTACATCACAGGCAATTGTATCTCCTGAAACTATCGGTGTTGGTTTCGCATAACTTGAAATGAAAATTGTGTCTTCATAACATGCAATCGAATTCGTTTCCAAAACACGTAAGGTGTCATTTCCTGTTTTTGTTTTATAAGTAATGCTCGATGTTAACGGATTACTAGTAATAGCATTTTTGGATGAAGTCCAACTGTAAGTATTGCCAATAACATTATTGGTTGAGAAAGTTACTGTACTGTCTATTGCGCAGTAGTTAGTGTTTCCAATAATATTGGGATTTGGTTTTGGAATAGCAAGTGTGAGAATGGTATCTTTTACTACATTAACATACCACCATGTATTCATAGTATTCACATTCCCAAAATCTGTGCTCGGCCAAGGGTGGCAAGCAACATCTGTACATCCAATTAAATTGCTTCCTCCTCCAGGTATTCGTGTATCATCCCAAAATAATTTTGGTTTTATAACTAAGGGGCGAATTGAACTTACAATGATACCACTCGTTAAATTTTCTACATCATAAATGGGCAAATTGGTTAATCCAAATTTATACTCTGCATTAACTTCAAAGTTTATAGTTTGATTTACGGGATTGCCTAAACCATCTTTTCCATCCCAAGGAATACAAGTAGTTCCGGCGTTTACATATTGCCCAACTGTGATATCTTTGGTTCCACTTTGATAACCTGGCACTCCATTTAAATTCATTAAAAACTCAATGTTTCCTGGCGCATCTGTAGTAACATTTAAACAATAGTTAGGCGCACAACCGGTAAGTTGTATATCGGTTTGTATTGTGCCAATTACTCCATTCGGATATACAATAATATCTGGATCGTTTAAAAATATTTTATAAGATGGATAAGTAAATTCACCTGGGCGTGATTGTCTATCTAAGGCTGGGTTTCCAGTATTAGTACAACCAGAAGTATTACAAGCTACTCTAAATGCATAAGGTTGTATGCCATTAAAATTTACTGAAGTTACTACACCATCATTTGAGTAAACGAAAAATGTTCCTTTAAACTGATTGGCAAATGAATTACTAGACATGGCCCAATTCTTAGACCATAACCTACCTGGTTTTGCAAGCATAGCAACCGTATCAATTACAGTAATGTCGAACATTTCGAAAACACGACGATTTGAATTATTACTGTTCGCGATTGTTGCATTACCTTGGTTGAACTCTATGTAGTAATCGCCAAGCATACTTGGATTCAATTGTAAGGATACATATCCAGTAGCTGGACTTATTTTTGTTGGTCCTGCCACTGCCTTTGTATAAGAACTAATAAAACCTGTTCCAGCACTTGGAATTTTTGTAGGTCCCATCACAGTATTTCCGTTAGGGTCTTTTATTCTGAAGTAAACATCAGTTTTCGCAGCACTACCATCGGTAATTCTACCAAACCCAAAATAGATACGTTCAGTATTTTTGTTAATATTAATTTGTAAACGCTCATCGGTAGTTGCTAGATAAGTAGCAAACTTTTCTGCATTGTGGTGTATTTGCATGTACCCGAAATCACCCGAAGCAGGACGTAGTTGCTTCGTGCCCTCTGCGAAAGTTTGGCTAAATGAAATTAAGAATGTAAGTGTAATAATGAATCTCAACATTAAAACTCGTTTACGAATATTTTGACAAAAGGTTGTCGATTTAATACAAAATTGTGAAATGTTCTTTAGGCTTTGAATCCACAAAGAATAGTATGCCAATAGAAAAGAGGTCGATACTGATAATATTTTTCTCATCTCTACAAATATATTTCCATACTTCGAGATTCTCATTACTGCTATTAGTAGTTGAGAAAACAAAAACAGATTGTGTGTTGATGTTGTTTTTAAGGTTGTTATAGGCGTTTTTTATTTCTTCAGCACTCAATAACGATCCAAAGTAAACCATGCTCACAACCTCATTCTTATTGGTGTAAGTAGTAGTGATATCTTTTTGTGATGACTTTAATGCTTCAATTTCGGAATAAGTAGCACCCAATGCATAAACATGATCAATAAAATCCCAATTAGATATTCGGTAAATAAGGCCTTCTAATTTCGATTGTTGAGGCTTAGACTTTTTGTAAACTATATTTTCTAAAAAGTGGTACACAAAAGGTGAATGAGTGCCGTGTAAGGTATTCGAAATTATGTAATGCTTAAAACGCAAATAGGCCTTTTTAATAGGATTCATACCCGAAATTAGCCCTTTTTGAGAACATTTTAGGATAAAAATGGGATTTATTGTAAATTAGAATAAATGAATGCGAAAGAACTAGAAGCATTAATTAAGCTACTTGATGACTCGGATGTTGAAATCTATAGTCACGTAGAGTCTCGTTTACTCGATTTAGGTTTCGAGGTTATACCTCATTTAGAGAAAACCTGGGAAAGCACTTTAGATATATTACTTCAACAACGCATCGAAGAACTCATTCATAAAATTCAATTCAACCAAGTAAAGTTCGACCTTCAATCATGGGCCATTTCTGGCGCTTTCGATTTGTTGAGTGGTTTTATTACCATCTCTAAATATCAATATCCAGAATTAGATGAACAAAAAATTCTCAACCAAATTGAAGCAATAAAACGCGATGCTTGGATTGAATTACGATATGATACTAGTCCTGTAGAGAAAGTAAAAATATTAAATCATGTGATCTATAATTTACATGGCTTTACTGGTAACGTTACAAACTATGGCGATCCTCAGAATTCTTATTTAAACGTTGTTATGGATTCACGAAGAGGGAATCAGATTTCCTTGGCCATCGTTTATTCAGTAATTGCTCAGCGATTAGATATTCCAATTTATGGAGTGAATTTGCCGCAACATTTTATTCTCGCGTATATCGATGAGCAAAATGATTATCAAGATTTGCATGATGATCAGCAAGGAATACTTTTTTACATCAATGCATTTAACAAAGGGTTTATTTTTAATAAACGCGATGTTGATTATTTCTTGAAGCAATTAAATGTAACTCCTCATCTTAATTTTTATCAGCCTTGTAGTAATATACAAATCATGAAACGTGTTTTACGTAATTTGATAAGTTGTTATGAAAAACTTGGACTTGATGAAAAGAAAAAAGAAGTACAAGAAATGTACGATATCCTGAATACTATTGAACCCGAAGATATCTAGTGCTTTGCAATCAAAAGAATCCTGTTTTTATTGTATGTTTGTTTGATGGAATATCAATTGCATAACCTTCCTAATGGGCTTCGAGTTTTACATAAACCCAATCCAAATTCTCAAGTAGTACACGCTTGCGTGGTTATCAATTCTGGATCGAGAGATGAGGATGCTTCGAAGCAAGGACTGGCTCATTTCATTGAACATATGCTTTTTAAAGGCACCACATCTAAATCCCTTTATCAAATCCTAAACAGAATGGAAGTGGTGGGTGGTGAGCTGAATGCCTATACCACTAAAGAGCAAACGTGTATACACGCATCTTTTTTAAAACCACACCTGCCTAGAGCAATTGAACTTTTCCATGATCTACTTTTCAATTCTACATTTCCCGAAGTGGAAATAGAAAAGGAAAAACAAGTAATCATGGATGAAATAGATTCTTATCTTGATTTACCAGAAGAAGCAATTCAGGATGATTTTGAGGAAATCATATTTAAAAATCACCCCCTCGGTGCAAATATTTTGGGGACTAAAAAAAGTGTTTCTAAAATTACTAGAAATGATTTATTGAAGTTTACCAATAAAAATTACCGTGCAGAAGATATTGTTATTGGTGTTTTTGGAAATGTTGAAGAATCAGAATTAGTAAGCCTTTGTGAGCAATATTTTTCTAAAGTAAAAAAACGTAATGGAGAAAAGCTCCTTATAAAACCTACTCCCTATAAACCTATTCATAGTATTCAAAAGAAAAATAGTGTGCAAAGCCATGCAGTTATTGGTACACGCGCTTTGTCCATTCATCACGCTCAAAAGATTCCTTTATTATTACTTAGCAATTACTTGGGCGGACCCGGCATGAGCTCTCGGCTAAACATGGAAATTAGAGAGAAAAAAGGTATATGTTATGCAATCGATGCTAATTACACCCCGGTTAGTGATACAGGAATATTTACTATATATATGGGAACTGACGCAGAGAAAATGGAAAAGTGCATGAACTTAGTATATAAGGAATTGAAGGGGATGCGAGAAAATAAGCTGGGCTCATTAGCATTAAATCAAGCTAAGAAAAAATTTATTGGACAAATAACCTTAGCAGAAGAAAACCATTTATCTGTTTTAATCTCCTTTTGTAAAAGTATACTCGACCATGGTCGTGCAGACACACTTCCTGTAATTTATAGTAAAATTGAATCAGTAACAGCAGCAGATATAATCGAACTTTCTAATAAACTGTTCGACGAAAAAAAATTAAGTAGTTTGTTATTTATGCCCGAATAGTATGGAGTTTATTGAACCTAACTTAGCAAAGTATATCGAGCAACATACCGATGTTGAACCAGAGTTATTGTATAAACTCAACAGAGAAACTCAATTGAAAATTTTAAGGCCCCGAATGATTTCTGGACATTTTCAAGGAAGAGTTTTAAGTATGTTGATGAAAATGATTAGACCAACTACTATTCTCGAAATAGGCACTTACACTGGGTATTCGGCACTTTGTATGGCAGAAGGATTAACAGATAAGGGCAGCCTAACAACTATCGATAAAAATATAGAATTAGAAAACATTGTTACAAAATACTTCTCACTTTCTGAATATTCTTCTAAATTAAAATACATTATAGGAGATGCTTTGAAAATTATTCCAACACTTACAGAAACATACGATGTTGTTTTTATAGATGCCGATAAAGAAAATTATGGAACTTATTTCGATTTGGTTTTCGATAAATTAAATATCGGTGGATATATTATTGCTGATAATGTACTATGGAGTGGTAAGGTAATAGATGATACCATTAAAATCGATAAGGACACACAAGCTTTACTCGATTTCAACGATAAGGTGCAAGCTGATGAACGCGTTGAAAATGTATTGTTCCCGATTCGAGATGGTTTACTAATTGTTAGAAAAATTAAGAATTAAGCATCATATTTTTCAGCAGATATCCGTGCTTTACAAATTATTTAATATTAATTAATACAACTATTTTCTTTTTTCTATTTCCAATTTCCATTTTCTAATCCCCAGATACCCAAAATAAATTAACGAAGTAATCAATGCTTTTGCAAAGCCTAAAATAATAATGCGATTAAACTTCGGGTTGAAATACCCTGCGATACTTACATCAGTTTTTACACTATTGGTTAAAACACCAATGATAAAATAACAAGTATATGCTGCAATACACCCTAAAGCTATTTTCCATAATGGAGACTCAAACCCTAAATACCCAGCTACAAAAGCAACTACAGGGAAAGAAAGTTGATATCCAATGCTAGCATCTTTAAAAGCAGTAAAAAAATAAGTATCGTTTAAGGTATTTGGTGTAAACACAAACAGCATTAAGTAAAGTAGTTGTGCCGTTAAGCCAACCATTGGACCGGAAATTAATCCAGATAGTAATACCACCATCACTTGTATAGCAATTCTGTCAATCCCAATAGGAATATACACTTGCGCCACTACTGTGGTAAGTAATGCAAATAGCGTACTGGCTATAGAAAACTTTTTTAAATCCATTTTATTCTAATATTGATCGTATATCTTCTTCAGATAAAGATTTAATAAACGACTCTTCTGTAGTAATTAAACTATCTGCAATTCTGCGTTTTCGTTCTTGCAATGCTAAGATTTTTTCTTCAACAGAATTCTTTGTAATAAATTTATAAATAAATACCGTATTCTTTTGCCCAATACGATGTGTTCTATCTATTGCTTGCTGCTCTACTGCAGGATTCCACCATGGGTCTAAAATAAACACATAATCGGCTTCGGTTAAGTTTAATCCTACACCACCCGCTTTAATTGAAATTAAGAACACTTGTATGTCTTCATTCGTTTTAAATTCGGTTACCACATCTTGTCTGTTCATGGTAGAACCGTCTAAATACGAAAATGGAATATGATGCTTCTTGAAGTATTGTCTAAACAATTCTAGGTGCTTCACAAATTGAGAGAAGATTAATACTTTGTTGCCTTTCGTTAATATGTTTTCAAGTGTATGTATAATATCACTGAACTTACCCGATTCTCCATCAAATTCTTGATCCACCATCTTAGGGTGATTTGCAATTTGACGTAATTTATTTAAGCCTTGTAATAATTGTATTTGTGATCTACCTACACCTTGCTCTGTAATCATCTTGAGCAATTCATTACGATAATACGATTTTGTTTCTTCGTAAATTTTCTCCTGCTCCTCACTCATATCCGAATAATACAAATGCTCAATCTTTGGCGGAAGCTCTGATGCTACTTGCTGTTTCGTTCTACGCAATACGAATGGCTTAATCATACTCAACAATTTCTTCGCCTTATCTTCGTCCTGCTTTTTATCTATAGGAACAGCAAAGTAATCGCTGAAGAAGGTTTGAGAGCCTAATAGTCCTGGATTAATAAATGCCATTTGTGACCATAAATCCACCACAGAATTTTCAATCGGTGTACCACTTAATACTAATCTGAATTTAGATTTTAAAGTTCGTACCGATCGAGATATTTTAGATGATGGGTTTTTAATAATCTGACTTTCATCCAAAATAATATAATGGAAGAAGAAGTGCTTAAAGAGTTCGATATCTAATCGAGTAATTCCATAAGTTGTTAATACTACATCATAATTGGCAAACAAGGAAATGTCTTTCTCTCTCAAAACGCCAGTATAAACGAGTATCTTCAGGTCTGGCGTGAATTTCTTCGCCTCATTTAGCCAATTGTGAATTAATGATGTTGGCATAATGATTAATGATGTTCGTGGTGCATCACTTGTAGTAGTTTTAACTTGCTCAAATAAATTTACTTGCTGGCTATCAAATAATGTAGGTTGAGTTTTTTGAATAATCGCATCTTCTTTTACTTTTTGTAAAAGGGCAAGTGTTTGTATGGTCTTACCTAAACCCATATCATCGGCAAGGCAACCGCCAAAGTTCCATTTTCTTAAAAAGTGAAACCAATCGTAACCTGCTTTTTGATACGGA
>CAJBVG010000179.1 GCA_903958995.1 uncultured bacterium
CATTTGAGAAATATTATCACTAGCATTTACTTTATAGTATACTGTAGTTGCTAATGCTTGCGATGGTATAGAACTTATAGCTGAATATAAATTATTGGTACCAACGTTCATTACAATGGTATTCGGAAAATTAATTCCGTCGGTTCCCCAAACTAAGTTTGCAGAAGAAACACTCACATCATCTGTAATGGTAGCACGTATGGTTACTGCATCATTTACAGTAGGCGCAGTTGGTGTTCTACCAATGTTTGTAATTACTGGAGATGGAGATAATGGTGTACCAACTGTATAACTTTGAATAGATGAAGTTGAAACATTAGACGCATTATCGGTTGCTTCAATTTGGAAGTAAACTATAGTACCATTTACTTGTCCAGGTATTGCAGTTGAATTTGAATAAGTATTATTTACAACTGCAGTCATTGGTAATGTATTAGTTAATGTACTTGAGCTCGTTCCCCATTTCAGATTTGCAGAAGCAATTGTACCATCATCGGTAATCGTTGCAGATATAATAACAGGAATATTGATACCCGGACTAGCAGGGTTTTTAATAATGTTCGCAATTGTTGGAACGATGCTACAAAAAGTACCGCCCGCCCAAATCATACAAGCATATTCAGGATGATCGATGAATGGATTTCTATTTCCTTGATGTGCAAATACTGCATTGTTTCTAGCAATTTCTTTTGCACTCACAGGGTCTTGTTGATTCCACTTTTTCATTAATTCTAATGCCCAAGGTTTTAAGTTTGCACCAGTAATCATGTCGTTTGTTTGCCATCCCGAATCTTCCGTATAATAACGAGTACACATGTAAAAGTATGTTCTCGCAAAATCACCCTTGTATTCATCAATAGGTTCAAATACAGTACCTGTATAACCAGGGAATGTACATGGGCCAAGTTTACTTCCATTCAATGTAGTAATTGATGGAGTAGTTACTTCTCCATAAGGATAGTTACTTCGTATACCATTTACTTTACCATCGGTAGGGTAAACGTGGAATGCATCCGATACCATCGGACTACTACTATTAAACCAACTTTGTGGCCAAGAGTGTTCTCGGTTATAACAATCACCCTCGTTTGAATAATTACCACAAGTTTGTCCGAAGTTAAATGTATAAGGTGGCGTACCACCTGGATTGTCAGAATACATATCCCAAACTTTACCATTCGGTTTTATATCCGAAGTAGTATAGATTGTATATAAAAAGGCATATGATTTCACCGTGTGATTATCTATAATTAAATGCAAGGCCGATCTAAGCGGGGTGCCTGTTAATCCAGTTGCCGTATTATAGTAGTTTGCAGGTATTTGCGCAAAAGCAATTAATACTTGAAATGCGAGTGCAATGGATAAAAATAGTTTCTTCATTTTTTTTATTTCAAAAAGCCTATGAAAGTACTAATTAGAATTTAGATATTAGAATTTAGATATTAGTCCCGATAGCTATCGGGATTAGATAATAGAAACATACATTATTTGTTTTAAACTAGTAACAAACAATATTTAAATTTAGATGTTTAAACATCAATAAGATTATTTAATCATGGAAAAACACATTATTCACAGAGCAAGAACCAGAGGAAAC
>CAJBVG010000180.1 GCA_903958995.1 uncultured bacterium
AAGTAGTGGGAAAAGAAAACCATGCATTTTTCCAAATGCTATCTTTTAAAGGAGATTCAGATAAAGAGTTAAATGTATTCAGAACAAAAGGATTATAGCCATCAATTGCGATTTCTCCGAAATAACAATTCATATTCCAATTTAGAGGCCAACGATATTCATATTGTTGATCAATACTGCTTATTAGTGCTTGTTGCTTGGGTGTATGGAATTTTTTTGGCGCATTAATGAGTAATGAATCTATTGCAGATGTTTTGGTATCTAACACCATTGTGGCCATAGCATTTATTCTAACGTTAATAAATAAATCTAACATGCAAACAATGATGATTAAATAGCGCGGCATTTTTTTTATCATTATTAATGCGATTAAAATTAATAAGATACAACTTATTGCAAATTGAAATAACAAGTGTTGAGTAAACGTGGTGCTCTCGAACTGTTTTGCAAGTGCGCTTAACGAATTGAGTTGAAATGGATGCCAAGAATTAATATTAAGAATTATGTATGTGCCAAATAAAATAACTAGAGTAATGATTATCCATAAACTTTTTTTAGCAACAACTTCAATTCGTCCATAAATACTACCAACATAGAGTAATAGATAGCCAATAGCAAATAATCTAAAAAGTGCAGGGAATCTGAACAAATTAAATCCCGGGATATAATCAAATAAAAATTTACGTATTGGAGTTTGGTCCCCAAATCCGATTAGAATAAATACTAATGCCCAGATTAACCAATTTCTTTCCTTCTTTAATTTCTTAACAAATAACAAGGAAGTGATTAGTAAAATGAATGGCACTATGCCTATGTAGGCATTAGACATTGAAATGTCAGTGTTAAATAAACTCGGGTTCTTAAACGACGCAAATGGTGCAACAAATGACAATAAACTTTGCCAGGTGAAAGGGTGTTGTAATGCTTTTACTAAAGTTAATCCAGCACCTCTACTAAAATAAGCTTTGCTAGAAATTAAGGAGTAAATTATAGGACTTAAAATGATAACACACAAAATTAGAAGTAGAATTCCGTTTAGAATAAATTTGCCTTTTTCTTTACTTTTAAAAAAGAGTGTTAGTTGATCTATGCAGATTAAGTATGCAGAAACAATTATAAATGCAGGATAAGAGCTTGATGCAAATAAATAGAGAATGATAAGAAACCAAATTAAGTGATAATTACTTTTCTCTTCTCTGATATAATTGTAATGATAAAACAACCAAGGTATCCAAGCTGCCGCAGCAATCCAAGTTAAGTGTTGTGCATTCCCAATTATAAATCCAGAACACATATAAGCGATAGAAACAAGTAAGGAAGCTTGTTTGCTATTTCCTAGCTTAACATTCAACTTATAAAATCCAATTCCTGCAATAATTAGTAAGGCGAGAATTTCCAATTCAATAATTCTCATGCTGTACCCAAATAAATAGCCTACAATCCAAATGGGATAATACCAGAATCCACTTTGAGGGTCAGCGAAAGTTGGGTAGCCGCCTAATTGGAATGAATTCCAAAATGGAATTTCTCCATTCTGTAAACTCTTTCCTAAAAAATATCTCCATGGCAAGTACTGTTCTGCTAGATCCCATTTCATGCTGAATGGTTGTAGCCATAAAAACTGATAGCAGATGAGTGCAAATACAATGATTATAAAATAATTCAGATTAAGCTTGATGTGTTTATTCATCTACTTCGGGTTTTTCCTTTAATTTATCTTTTAACTTCTGTAAACCAGTTTTTGATTTTTTGTTTACACTATCCGTTTTACTAGTTGAAGGTACTGTTTTATTTATATTATTTTGTTGAGGAATATCTTTTTCCCAATCACTTGCCCCCTCGTTTATACTTTCTTTAAAATCCTTTTCCTTTTTAAATAGAGAGTTGAACTCATCTCTAAGAACTTTTTTCATTTCGGCGCGTTCGTTTTTAAAATCGTCGGCTATTTTTTTTCTTATCTCTTTTTTATCGAGAGAGAATTTAGGGTTTTCGGCATCACCATACATTCTTATAAGAAGTTTGGTATTCCCAGTTCCGTCGGGCTCAATCTCTCCAAAACGTTCATCTCCCAATGTTTTTGATTTCTTTTTGATGAAATCTGAAAGTAGTAATTGCAAATGGTAATCGATTTTATTTTCGAAACTATGAGTGCCAGATAATTGAAGACTCAAAGCATTCGATTTGATTTCCATACTTGGAATAAATATGTTCTTATTCTTTATTTCGATTGTATTTTCAAGATTTGAAAATTTCAAGTTCTTCAAATCGTTTACATCAATATATTTCCCAAGTGCAAGCATTGGGTCAAAATTCAATAGTTCGCCATTTTCAATTAGCACATTTCCTTTTGCATAAAACGCATCGTGAATAGAACTTAAATTCTCATCCCAAAGGATATTAATTTTCATCGAAGTGCTTAAATTCCCTCGAATATTTTTATCGGTAATAATGTCTACACCAAAATTATTAAACTCTCGAAATAGATTGCTTACATCCACTTTGTTTAAAATAAGATCAATGTCCATTGGCATTCGCTTAGGTTGTTTAGCGTTGAAATTAATTTTAGCAAACACTAATCCTTTTTGTGAGCGACACGCTAAATAATTAGTGGAAATAATTTGATTTTCAATAGACATTTCACCTTGCACATCAAATGCTTGAAAAGGCAAGAATTGAATTTCTTTTACATTAAGCTTTAAATTGACATTCAACCTAGGGTTTATTTTCAGTCGATAAGGTTCGGATTCAGTACTGTTCTCACCTGATGAAAGCAATTCTTTTAAATTTAACTTATTAGAAGTTAAAGCAGCATCAATACTTAGGTCTTCATTTTCACTTAATAAAAATGAAAAAAGGTTTCTAAAAAATCCTTGAAGAATAATATCAGAAGTTCCAATCTTTAAGCTCATCGAGTTTATTCTCAAATCAGCTTTTTGAAAACTATAGTCACCATTTATGTTTTCTAATGCCAATGCATATTTTCCTGCTAATAAACTAGCGTTAGTAATTTTTACATTGCCCTCACTTTCGATGTGTTTGATGTTATTGTTTTTTTCTAAATCAGAGACATGAGTTTTTAATTTTAGTTTTAAAGCTAGATCTCCTTTTTTAAAATCCACATCTTTTATTGGAAATATTTTTTGAATATCAGTAAGCGATTGTTGTGTTTCTATATATAAATCAATATATGGATCGTTGAGTTCGGTAATATTGATATGTCCCTGAATGGGTTTATCTTGAAATGTCGCAGTAAAAGAATTTATATCTATTCGGTCATCAAGCATTGAAACGGTTGCATTATTATCAAATGATAATTTAAAATTCAATCTATTTATTTTCTGATTTTTAATGCTTGAATTATTAATTTCAACATCTGCATTTTCAAAACCAGCTAACAATAGTATTCTTGGTGTTTTATTCGAATCAAGACTACCTTTAATACTAGTTTGTAGAAACATAGTTCCGGTACTCTTATACTCCTTAACTTTGTTGCTGTATTGATTTGGAAGAATACTTAAGAATGACTGTATATCTAACTCTTTGCCTTGAGCAGTTAGGTTTATAGATTTATTAGTTTCGGAGTAATTAATATCTCCATCGAGTAAAACATTCAATTTCTCTATCTGAATTGCTGCAGAATTAAATTGATAGTGATCTTTTGAAAAATCAACGGCAACTCTGGTATTTAGTTTAATCTCTTTGTTTTTGATGTAGCTAACCTGATTATGATTCAAGGTATTAACATGCATTTGCGAGATAAGGGTTAATTCAAATTCATTGGCACTAAAGTCACCTTTCGCTTTTAAACTAGCAATATCGCTTCTGTAAATAAATTTTGAAGCTAAGTCAATGTGCAATACAGAAGAGTTCAAAATGATTATTTCTTCAATACTCAATTTAAATTTAGAACCCTGTGTCGATGTGTTGGTGTCTGATTTAACAATTTCGAAATTGCTGTTACCTAACTTATCAATTTTAGAATTCCATGAAGCATGGTTGATGTAGAGTTTCTTGACATCATATTTGCCTTGGTAGATATCCCATATATTAAAAAAGAGTGAAATCTCAGAAGCTTGTAAGAGAATTCCTTTATGATTATTGTTTGATTCGTAGATGGTTACATCTGGGAATCGTAACGATATATAGGGAAAGTGCTTAAAATAAGAGAGTTCTATCTTTCCAACTTTAATTGGAGAGTTGAGCTGTTGGTTTAATTTATCTAAAGCAGCAGATTTTATTTCCTTCTCGTACAAGAATATTAGTATAACTCCTTGTATAGCAAGTACAAGTAGAATTCCGAACACCCAAAGCAAGATTTTCCTTATTTTCTTCATTTATGGAATAAACGTTAAAAATACACTTCAAACATAATTAATGCATATTATTTGAAATTATTTTTTGGAATAAATAAAAGTATTCTATATTTGCAGTCCCAAAAGGAGGCTTAGCTCAGCTGGTTCAGACATCCCGATTACATCGGGAGTGGTCACTGGACAAAAGAAGTAAAAGGAGGCTTAGCTCAGCTGGTTCAGAGCATCTGCCTTACAAGCAGAGGGTCACTGGTTCGAATCCAGTAGCCTCCACAAAACCTCGACAGACGTCGGGGTTTTTTTATGCCTACTCATCATGTACATGGGCTAGTGTGAACATATCCATATGGTTTCTAGATACATTGAGTGAGTAAGGGGTAAAACCTATCGTATCGTTTTGGGTGAAATCTATATTGGTAGTTCCCGAAAATACCTTACCTGCATCTACATATATATGTACTTCGGGCCAAAGATATCCTTTCGATTGTCTAACAGAAGCAACATAATCGCGAAAATCAACTTCAGCAGTTCTTAAATTATTTAACGTTGGTCCATATCCGCCAATCTGAAATTGATAGGGATGCATAGTTGAGTTACTCGATAACAAATCTCTATATGTACCCTCTATATTCATAAACATGTAACCCTTTGATGGGTCCCAATACATATTAGCTGCTGCACCGTTTGGATTAAGTACATCTACTCGTGTGTTTAATGGACTTACACTTGTACTGCTATCAATTCCTATGGTGAAGCGTACTTTAATGTAATCGCCTTCTGGTACTCGGAGTTTTAAAATCTTAGAGCTGCCGACATTTTCATGCACTAAAAAATAGCTACTATCACGTGATATGGCATATGTTGAACTGTCTTGTTTAACGAAAACGATATTGCTAACGAAATAGCTAAACTTAGAAATACTATACTTTTGGTTTAAGGGCGTTGTGTAAAATGGAGAATCTGGAACTAGGTTTAGTTCACCAACCTGACTATCGAATTTAATTGTAATGTACCCGATTTTATTTTCTTCATAAGCAGGTACTGTTTTCTCTTCTTTTTTACATGAAAAAAGAAGCACTCCTAAGAGCGCAATGAATGTTATGTATTTATTCATTGCGTTAAAACGAGTACTTCTTTGATTTAGTATTAAAATGCAACTCCCATGCCCAACAACCATCGGTAATCGTTCTTCATGCTTACATCACGAAGATTCTCAATGATAGGTTTTTGATAAGAGATGTTCCAATTCAACTTTTTGTAATAAATATCTATACCAGGAATTAGATAAACTGCTTTACCATTCGTTGTGCTTTGGTTTGCTCCATGATCTTTATCCTGATTAGCATATTCAATAGAGGTGCCAATAGAGGGCATCACTGAAATATCTTTTTTCTCTATGCTATAATAAATAGTTGTGGTAGAAGAAAACCGATTGGCAAATTGATAGGATTGTTTATTAACACCATTTATTTTGAATAGTACTTCTTGGTTTACACCCCACTGTTTATACTTCAATAGATATCCAAAGTTACTAAGGAAATCCCAACTACCTGTTCCAGTTTGTATATGTGGATCTAGATTTCCTTCATTTGACAAGCTAGAGGATAAACCAGTTGGCGCTTTAATGCCAGCACCAATTACTATACGATGTATGTATGAATGTTTTTCTGCATCCGAACGGTATAATTGATAGCGAACAATTCCTTGAATATCTCCAAGATGATTATAACTATCTAATACCAATCCTTTGTTTTCAATACTATTCATGCTGTATGGAAATAGAAACATCAATTGTATTTTTCTACCAATTCTCCATTGACTCCATACCTCCATGGTTTGAAAGGTTCTCCATTCTGTTCCGGTAATCGAACTATGGCTAGTACCGCTATGCACATGTGCTTTAGTGGATTCGTAAATGCTGAATCGATAACGTAAGCTAATGCTATTTTTAGTTTGGTTCGGATGTAAACCTAAATATAGATTACACATGTCACATCCAGCAAATGCGATATTAACCGCAAAGATCATAGTCAACATTAACAATGCACGTTTAAAATATTTCTGAAATACTTTTAACGTATTTTCTGCTGTAAGTTCCATAGAAAATTTGCTCCCCGAAGGGAGCTATTAATCTTTACTTAGTCATTGTGAACATGGTTCACAGAAAACATCCCAGCGTAATTATTTGCGATGCTTGTTGAATAAGGAGCAAACATTACCATTGGATTTTCATTAAAATTAACATTGGTGCCATTACTTAAAACTTTACCAGCATCTACATACATATGTACATTCGGACCAGCAATCCCTTTTGATTGGCGTACTTC
>CAJBVG010000181.1 GCA_903958995.1 uncultured bacterium
GCTAGTTCACCGTAGCTAATTGCCCCTGCGATAGTAATAAACCCCGTTATTAACCATATTAATAATAGCCAACCACTAGAACCAACTTGTCTAGCAATGTCGGAACTTACTATAAAGATTCCTGAACCAATCATCGTTCCAGCAACAATCATTACTGAATCGAATAACTTTAGTTCTTTTTTAAATTCCTGTTCTGCCATAATAATTAACATTTAGTTAAAGTTGAAATATAGAAATAATGTTTCAATCAAAGAAACGCCTATATAAAATACATGTATTACTGTTAGCTAATTCACTATTTTCCATTAAATTTGTTGTACAAACACTCACACACTCAAACACATTATGGTTAAAGAAGTAACAGTACACGAGCTTAAAAAGATGTTAGATGAAAATAAAGATTTTCAACTTATCGATGTTAGAGAAGAATTTGAATATGATACAGCCAATATCGGTGGCGAATTAATTCCACTTGGAAATATTATGCTTGAAGCAGATAAAATAGAAAAGGATAAACAAGTAGTTATTCATTGCAGAAGTGGCGCTAGAAGTGCAGCAGCGATTATGCAATTAGAAAAAGAACACGGTTTTACCAATTTATATAATTTAAAAGGTGGAATTTTAGCTTGGATTGCAGAGATTGACAATACGCTATCGCTTTAGCGATGTATTAAGTACATTGAAAAAACTGTATTAAGTACAAAATATAATTTACATTTTACTTAATACATAATACATTTTACTTAATACATAATACAATGTTCATAATACATAATACATTTTACTTAATACATAATACATTGTACTTAATACAATAATGTATGGTTTACAAAAAGACTCGTAGAAACTACTTGTTAAGTACTGACCGAAGAAAATTGAATTACGATTTCATCTCTTCAGAGCTTCAAAAACTTTATTGGGCTCAAGATTTAACAACACTTGAAATTACAAAATCCATTCGCAATTCTCGTGCGTATGGATTGTATTATAATAATACTCCAATTGGATTTGCAAAAGTGCTAACCGATTATTCCCGCTTTGCCTATTTATCGGATGTCTTTATTATAGAGCCCTATCGAGGCAAGGGGCGTGGTGTATTTTTATTAAAAGGAATTCTGGAAGACCCTAAATTAAAAGGAATAAAAAGGTGGATGCTCGCTACTCGCGATGCACACGGATTATATAAGAAATTTGGATTTACAGAATTGCAAAATCCGAAAGCATTTATGCAGTTGAAGAAGGATTAATTTGCCTTTCCGTAGCGGAAATCTTCCGACTCTTCTGCTCCATCAACCTTACCTTCTATTCTTGCAAATAGTGAATCAGAACTTAAGTTCTTATAGATGATTCGTTGTGGGTAATCGTGGTTTATGTTTTCGAATACGGCTTGTTGTTCATTATCTACTAAAGTGAATTCCGTCGATTCATCTTCGTTAACGGTAACAGAATATATAATTGTTCCAGCTCGATCAATGATTTTAGCATTCTCTGAAAAAGTAGTATCGCCATCTGTAGAAATAGCATAAGCATGCCCTTGTAAGGTGGAGTCATTTACTTTTGTCCAATCTTCATATAAAGTTCCTTCGTCGGTTTTGCTTTCCCAACTGCCTACAATCCATTTCAAATCGGATAAACTTGCACCCTTATCGGTGTCGCACGATTGAAAGATTAAAACAGAACTGCAGAATAGAGAGGCTTTAAGTAATTGACTTTTCATAGTAAATGGTATGATGCAAAGTAAAGACTTAAATCACAATAGTTTACTAAGTATTTATGCACATTTCTTAATTTGTTAACCTTTCTTTAACTCGAAGATGGTGATTTCAGGTAAAATGCCTACTCTTCCTGGGAATCCAAGGAATCCATAACCCACGTTTACATATAATTTTTGTGTATCTCGTTGATATAAACCCGACCATTCTGGATAAACAAATTGTGCCGGACTCCATTGTAAATCTCCAAACTGAATTCCAAATTGCATACCATGTGTATGGCCAGCAAACATCATATCGATGTCTTTGTGATTAGGTAAAATTTGCGCTCTCCAATGACTAGGATCATGTGATAGTAATAGCTTCACTGGTGCTTCCTCCGTTCCGATTTTAGCTTTCGCAATGTCGCCTTTCCTTGGGAATCTTAATGATGATCCCCAATTCTCTACACCAATAATTGCAATCTCTTCATTTCCTATTTTTAATGAACGATTTTCATTTCTCAATAAATCCCATCCTAA
>CAJBVG010000182.1 GCA_903958995.1 uncultured bacterium
TAAATCGCGTCGGAGCTAAAATTCAGAGTAGGAATGTGCAAAACTATCGACGCGATAAATCGCGTCGGAGCTAAAATTCAGGACCTTTTTGGCTCCAGGTTTTAATATTGTTTTGAATATATTTTGAAATTTTAATCTTAGAGATATTGTCTCTTACAATGATATCGTGAAAGTTTTTGCTCCAGTAGAAATACTTATTAGTTTTTCTGATTTCAAATGTTGTTCTACCTTTAAACCACCTGATTACTTTTGAAAGATTATTTGTAAACATCAGATTTTTTAGGCCTGCAATACCTCCATTTTTATTGAATTCTAAAACATCCATTTTTAGATTTAAATAATTCGGTTTTTTTATTTCAATTAAACCATGTATGTGATTAGGCATTACTACAAATTCATGTAGTACGATAAAAGGAAATTGAATGGGGATTAAATGCCATATTTCATTTACTTTTATCCCCGAGGTAGTCAAAATCATTTTCCCATCTTTTATTTCTCCAAAATAATGCAATTTCAACTCTGTGTTTATTGTGATAAAATAAAAACCAGCGTTTGTGTAATTCCACCATTTAGCCCTCCTCAGTCTTTTACTAATTCTTAATAGATACTTACTAAAATAATCCATCTCTCACCAATCCTCCCTTTAAAAAACAATTGTAATGTTCTTTTTAAGAATATCAAAGTCGAAATGCTAGTACTTAACAAAATAATTCACTTATCAACTGCTCCGACGCGATTTATCGCGTCGATAGTAAGGTCTGCATTGTGCTCCGACGCGATTTATCGCGTCGATAGTAAGGTCTGCATTGTGCTCCGACGCGATTTATCGCGTCGATAGTAACCATGGCTGAAACAAATTGGATTTTCTTTGGAGGGGGGATTTTCAACGATCTCCTAACCATTCAGCTCAGATTAAGCAAGCATCTACGAACAGGCTTATTTTCTTGTCGAAGCGAGGACGCTTCGACGAACGGTTACCAGTTACCTCACAATCACATAAACATCCTCATTGTCCTTCTTCATGAGGTATTTCTCGCGGGCAAATTTTTCGAGGAGAAGTTGGTTGGTATTTAGTTCGATTATATCCTTGTTTAGTTTCTGGATATCTACAATGTAGTATTCTCTATTTTGACGAAGAGAATTGAGTTTAGATATGTGCTGGTATTGTGTGAAGATATCGTTTCTATCAAATAGCAACATCCATACTAGAAAAGCTAGTAAGCTCATGTAATATTTGTTTTTAAAAAATCGAAGAATTCGTTGCCACATCTTTCTTAAAATTAAAAAAGGCAAATGACCGCTTGATCATCTGCCTTAATTTTTAACCACAAGCGGGTTTCATGTTTTATGTTTCTAATACAAAGAAATATAATATTGAGGATATTCAATTTTATAATTTTCCACATATTAACATCAAATGTACTGAAAATTAAACTACTAATGCAAATATTTTTAATTGCTTGAATTTTACAACACGAAAATTAATATGATCCATGGTACTTTCTAAGCAGCCATTCTATTGATAAAAATGAAATGAATAAAAAGAAAATCCACTTCAAACTAATCAATTCATCTGTTTTATTTTCTTCGTAAGAAACCGTTTTGTAATCATTATTTTTTAATAATTCATCTGCCAATAAATCTAAGTCTCTTGGCTTGAAAGCCTTTGCTCCACTCAGTTTCGATAACATGCGTAATGCATTAAAATCAGCAGTAGTATTCATCTCCTCCAGATTATTTTTCACGATGCTAAACTTCCCTTTAACCTCATACTTCTTGTTTCCTAAACTTGTTTCTGCACTATAATTATACTCTCCTGATTCAATCGTTTCAACTTCTAGTTCGTAAGATTTTTCTGTTCGAGAAAAGACAAAATCGAATGATTTATTTTGCTCATCCTTTAGTGTTAATTTCACTTCCGGAGTGTTGATAAGTTCGTAACTGTCGTTGTATAATTCCGAAACAAAGTGAATTTTATCACCATGTTCGAAGGTAAACGATGGCAAACTCACTCTGAATTTTCGCTTATCATCTTTCGTTGATAAGTACTGTACAATCTTCGATAGCAGTTCATCAAATAAAATGGCATTCCCTTTTATCCTCATGTTTTCCATTCTCCATTTCCATAATCCTTCTGCTGGCATCACTGCATACTTTCTGCTGCCACTAATTCCAAAACTCAATAAAGATTGATCTGTAGTTACCGCTCCTATTTTCTGAACAAATAAATTCTGTAATACATTCGATGGTTTATAGGTTCCGAAACATGCACTCAATGGAGGTAATTCATTAATAAAACTCCCCCATTCATTCGACAATACGAATCCTGTGAAATCTTCTTTTAATACCGGAAGCACTTCATTAGAGGATGCTCTTGAATTTGCGATTTTCAATCCATAGTCATATCGATTAAACAAATCGATATACGATTGATTGCCCAAAATTACCCATGATGGAATATTTTGTTTTTCGATATATGAAAACAGATTATTCATATTGGTAAATGAACTCGGCAATTGATGCAAAATCAATAACTGATATTTCGGCAATTGGTCATATTGCAGTTCATCTGCTAGAATCAAATCAACCTGATAATTTTCGTTATGTTCAATAGATGACTTTATTGCCGCTAAATCGGGATGCGGTGCCGCAGCTATCAATGCAATCTGCTGCTTATTCTCTAGCACTTCAATATAAAAATCGAAAGTGTTGTTCTTAACATTTGTTTCTCCTGTTAGTACTTCCGCTTTCACCCTATATTTCTGTATCCCGGGTTCATTAGCATTCAACACTGCAGAAAATCTTAAATCTTGCTCATTCGCATTTATTTTCTGATTGTTAGTCCAGATGGTTTTGTTTTTATGCTCGATACGAAGCTTCGCAATTTTACCTTTCAAATCGAATGCATTTAAACGCATCTCCACCATGAAATCGTTTTTCATATACACAATGTCATTATGAATAACATTTACGATCCTGAGGTCTCTTGTGGGTGTAGAGTCGCCCATTAGTACCGTATATATGGGGCTTTGGATTTGCTTTATGAATGAAGCTGGTTCCGGACCAGTATTATGTAACCCATCACTCGCAATAATTATTGCTGCTAAATTTCTATTGCGATACGCATTAATCGATTCTTGCAATACCAGAGATAGATTGGATTTGCGATCGGAGAAATCAATTTCTTTGTTTTCATTTAATGATGCGCCGAAACTTATATCCCTAACTTCAAATTTCGAAGATAATTTATCGATAAACTTTTGACGAGCAGTTTTATAATCGTTTTGGTAAAATGATTTTTGATTATTGAGAAGAATGGATTGAGAATTGTCTTGTGCGAAAAGAATAATTGGCTTTTCGAGGGTATGTTGTTTCCGAGTAATTAAAGGTGAAAACAAAAACATAGCTAATAAAAAAACTGTTAAGCCTCTCAGTATTGCTAATGTTGTTCGTGTTTTTTTAGTGAACTTGGTTTCTGAACGGTATAGAAAATACGAATATCCTACAGATAGCAATATACATGCTAAGATCCATAGAAGAGAGTATTCTTGAAACTGAAAGCTCATTGATTATTCGATTTCAAACGATGCATTAACCACTGCAGTCACTTCTTTCTGAATTGAAGACACATCATTCATTCCATAATCACTCACCATGTTTGAATTTATAGGAGTAATTTGCAAAACACCCATGCGCGCATTTCGCATTGGCCCTAAAGTAGAGTTTGTTGCTATTGCTATTTTCTGCGCTCTATTCATCGCATCTTTAGCAGCTTCCGATTGAATTTCGATTTTTATTTCTGCAAGTTGTGTATAATAGAACTCTGGGTTGAATACCTGGAACTCTAATCCTTTCGCATATAAACTAGAAATGTCTAATGAAATCTCTTTAATCAAATCCACATTATCCGATTCTATTTTAAAATTTTGCGTAGCATTATATCCAATAATACCACCTTGATTTCCATTGATGAATTGATATTGTGGGTAAATATTGATGGTTTCAAATGCAACCTCTTTGCCTTCAAATCCTTTTGTTTTCAGGTATTCTAGCAAGCCTGGTTTTTGTGAGTCGATTTTTCCAGCCGTTGCTTTCTGAGAAATTTCTGTTGCACTTAAAGCACCTCTCAAAATTCCCAAATCTGCTTTAATTTCTTTTTTTGCAGAGCCCGTTACGGTAATGGTTTGGTTTTCTCTTTTAATCGATTTCCAATTCATTGAAAAAACGAATACCGAAACTAATAACGATAATCCTATAATACCCGAAGGAATGATAAAGCGATTGTTTTGCATATTTCTTTACGATTAGGTTAACATTCCACCACAAACAGAAATTACTTGTCCGTTTACATAAGCTCCCATATCGGATGCTAAGAACAAAGCAACATTGGCTACATCTTCTGTTTCACCCATGCGTTGCAATGGTATCATTTTACTCCAACCTGCTACAACATCTTGCGGCAAGGCGTCTGTCATTTCTGTACGGATAAATCCTGGTGCAATAGCATTGCTTCTAATGTTTCTAGATCCTAATTCTTTTGCAATTGATTTGGTAAACCCAAGTATACCTGCTTTCGAAGCTGCATAATTTGCTTGCCCTGCATTGCCTTGTAAACCTACAATTGAACTCATATTGATGAACACACCTGAACGTTGTTTCATCATTGGTTTCGATGCGGCTTTTGTTACGTTGAAAATTGATTTCAAGTTGGTATTGATTACATCATCCCATTGCTCTTCACTCATTCTCATCAACAAACCATCTTTCGTAATTCCTGCATTATTCACAACAATATCAATTGTACCAAAGTCGGCAACGATTGAATTGATTAACTCTTCTGCTGCAGCAAAATTCGATGCATCCGAACGATAGCCTTTTACTTTAGTTCCTGCTGCCGATAATTCTTGCTCTAACGCAACACCTTTCTCTACTGATGATAAGTAGGTGAATGCAATATTAGCTCCATGTGCAGCAAATACTTCTGCAATCTTTTTACCTATACCTTTTGATGCTCCTGTAATGAGCGCTGTTTTTCCTTGTAGTAATTTCATGATGGCGTTGTTTATTATACGAAAATACACTTTTTTGCGAATTAGCGAACTAGCGAAATGACGAATTTGCAAATTAGCGAACTAGCGAAACGTCGAAGGGTAAAATAAAAAAAGCCCCGAGTTTCCTCGAGGCCGTATAATTTCACATTAACGTATTAATATTAACATATTAACCCATTAACATATTAACACATTAACATATTAACACATTAACATATTAACACATTAACATATTAACACATTAAATCAGTCCCGCTTTTTTCAATTCTGCTTGCATAGCTACTCCAATCTGAGCTGGAGATTCTACTACGTGGATTCCGCATTCTGCCATAATTTTCATTTTAGCAGCAGCTGTATCATCAGCACCACCAACAATCGCACCTGCATGGCCCATTCTTCTTCCTGCCGGAGCAGTTTGACCAGCGATGAAACCAACTACTGGTTTAGTACCATGGTCTCTAATCCATAGTGCTGCTTCTGCTTCCATACCACCACCAATTTCACCAATCATAATGATACCATCCGTTTCTGGATCGTTCATTAATAATTCAACAGCTTCTTTAGTTGTTGTTCCAATGATTGGGTCACCACCAATACCAATTGCAGTTGATTGACCTAATCCTAAACGTGAGATTTGATCTACCGCTTCGTAAGTTAAGGTTCCCGATTTAGAAACGATACCCACTCTTCCTGGTTTGAAAATGAAACCTGGCATGATACCAACTTTCGCTTCACCTGCCGTCATTACCCCTGGGCAATTCGGACCAATTAAACGACAATCTTTATCACTGATATATTCTTTCACAGCAATCATATCTTTTGTAGGGATACCTTCTGTAATGCAAATAATAACTTTAATACCTGCTTCAGCAGCTTCCATAATGGCATCTGCAGCAAATGCAGGAGGTACAAAAATAATAGATACGTTAGCCGCAGTTTTTGCTACTGCATCAGCAACCGTATTAAATACCGGACGATCTAAATGAACCGTTCCACCTTTACCTGGAGTTACACCACCTACTACATTCGTTCCATACTCAATCATCTGACCAGCATGAAAAGAACCTTCACTACCTGTAAATCCTTGTACAATTACTTTTGAATCTTTATTTACTAATACGCTCATTTTTATAATATTTTGATGTTGCGAAATTACGCTATTTGTTCGGAAAAACAAATGCGTAAATGTGCAGATGCGAAAATGCGTAGATTCATTAATTTGCACATTTACGCATTTGCACATTTACGCATCTGCACATTTTCATATCTTTGTAAAATGCGTTACTTCCTACAACTCTCTTACAATGGCACAAACTACCATGGTTGGCAATTACAGCCCAACGCGGTTACGGTGCAAGAGGTTTTAGATAAGGCACTTAGCTTGTTGTGTGGGCATCCGGTTTTTACGCTGGGTTGCGGACGAACAGATGCAGGTGTGCATGCGAGTGATTTTTTTGCTCATTTTGATACGGACTTCCCAATCAAAGAAGAACTCATTACTAACCTTAATGGCATTTTACCTAAAGATATCGCCGCGAAGCGTTTCATCCCTGTAGCCGATGAAGCTCATGCTCGTTTTGATGCCACCAGCAGAAGTTATGAGTACCACATGCATTTTAAGAAGAACCCGTTTAAGGACGACTTGAGTTATTATTTCAATTATCGTAATAAACCTTCGGTGGAGTTAATGAATGAAGGGGCGAAAATCATTTTAGAATATGATGACTTTGCTTGTTTCAGCAAAGCCAATGCCGACCATTTTACTACTCTATGTACCATTACCGAAGCCTATTGGGAAGTAAACGCCGATGAAAGTATCACCTTCCATATTTCTGCCAATCGTTTTTTACGCAATATGGTTCGTGCAATTGTAGGTACTTTATTGGATTATGGGATTGGTAAAATCAATGCCGACGATCTTCGCCAGATTATTTTAAATAAAAATCGCAGTCTTGCCGGAACAAGTGTACCCGGAAATGGGTTATACTTAACAAAGATTAGTTACCCTTACTTATAAGACCCCGATTGGAATGAGCAGTGTTAGCGGAAAAGCAATAGATACCAAAATTTTACGTCGTATTTACCAATACCTACAACCGTACAAAAAAGTTTTTTGGATGAGTGTTGGATTAACGGTACTACTTGCTATTGTTGCTCCTATTCGTCCCTACCTTATTCAATACACCATCGATAATTTCATTTTAGCCGATAATGCCAATGGCTTATTTACTATGGTGATGATTATGTTTGGATTACTTGCTTTTCAAACCATCATTCAATATTACCATACGGTACTTACCAATTGGCTAGGGCAGTCGGCCATACTCGATTTGCGTAAGTTGGTGTTCTCGCATTTATTAAGTTTACGTTTAAAATATTTTGACAATACTCCCATCGGGACTTTAGTAACTCGTGCGGTTTCTGATTTAGAAACTATTGCTGATGTGTTTTCGGAAGGTCTAATTGTTATCATAGGCGACATCCTTCAAATAGTAGTAATTGTTGGGGTGATGATGTATATCGATTGGCGTTTAACCTTAATTAGTTTAGCGACAATTCCTTTTCTACTAATTGCTACTTATATTTTTAAAGAGCGTACTAAAAAAGCGTTTCAAGATGTGCGTATTGAAGTGGCTAAACTGAATACTTTTTTGCAAGAGCACATTAGTGGCATGCGTATCATCCAACTTTTCGTTCGCGAAAAAGCAGAGATGGAAAAATTCAAAAACATTAATCGCCGTCACCGAATTGCACACATAAAATCGGTTTGGTATTACTCTATATTTTTCCCTGTAGTAGAATTAATGTCGGCTACGAGTATAGGTTTACTAGTATGGTACGGTTCTAAGGAAGTGCTTGATGGTAGTTTGAGTTTAGGGGTTATTGTTTCCTTTATTATGTACATCAACATGCTATTTCGCCCTATTCGCGAACTCGCAGATAAGTTCAATACTTTACAAATGGGTATGGTAAGTTCGGAGCGAATTTTTAGTGTGTTAGATACACAAGAACAAACTCCTAATCATGGAACAATTACTGATGTTCCAGTGCAAGGTAAAATTACATTCGACAAGGTTCGCTTTGCATATACTGAAGATCATTATGTATTGAAAAATATTTCCTTCGAATTACAGGCGGGTAAAACCCTTGCTATTGTTGGGGCTACAGGGGCTGGGAAATCTTCGATCATCAATTTACTGAATCGCTTTTATGAAATTAACGAGGGTGAAATTCGTGTAGATGATGTAGATATTAAAAAATATGAACTCTCTTTTTTGCGTTCTAAAATTGCCACCGTTTTGCAAGATGTGTTTTTATTCTCGGATACCATTGCCGAAAATATTCGTTTAAAAAACACCGATATTTCTATTGATAAAATTATTGAAGCAGCAAAAGAAGTAGGTGCACATGATTTCATTATGAACCTCCCAGGAGGCTATGATTATAATGTGATGGAACGAGGCGCAACGCTCTCTGTAGGGCAAGCGCAATTAATTTCTTTCATCAGAGCTTTAGTATTCAACCCAAGTATTTTGGTACTCGACGAAGCCACCTCTTCAGTAGATACCGAAAGTGAATTGCTCATTCAATCGGCTATACAAAAATTAATGCAAGGACGTACTTCTATTGTTATTGCACATCGATTATCTACTATACAAAACGCAGATCAGATTATGGTGCTAGACCACGGGGAAATTGTGGAGATGGGGACGCATCAGGAGCTTCTTCATTTGAATGGTGCGTATAAGAGGCTGTATGAACTTCAATACCAGAATTAATTCTAAATTCTAAATTCTAAGTTCTAAATTCTAAGTTGAACCTTAACTTCGCTGCGCTACGTTCGGGGACCAATCATTTTACATTTCATAGCAGACTTGCAAAACCCCATCTCCCGATATCTATCGGGATTCGCTACGCTACCCTGCGTGGCGCAGACAGGGTTCGGGGACCAATCATTTATCATCAGACTTGCAAAACCCCTCAACTTCGCTGCGCTACGTTCGGGGACCAATCATTTTATTCATTTATTTAAAAGTAGAAAGGGGATATTTGAACTATGTTCAAATATCCCCTTTCTACTTTTATTTTATTTTTTTCTGAAGCTATATATAATTTATCGGTCCCCGAACGTAGCGTAGCGAAGTTGAGGGGCGGTTAATTATAGCACCAGTTTCTTCATCACCACTTCTTCCCCATTCATAATTTGAATGATGTGGATTCCGCTAGAAAGGTTGTTGGTATTGATGTTTACCGATTGGTATCCTTCTACTAAGTTTACTTGTTGTGAAGCGATTGTTCTTCCGCTTAAATCTGTTACACGAATTGAAGTAGATGTTGCTGATGGTGAATAAATATTCAAATCGATATTACCTGCTTCTGTATTTGAATTAACCGAAGTTAAAGACAATTTACCAGTCATGTTTACTGCAACTGGTGCAAACGTTTCCGAAGCTCCGTTGAAATCTACTTGTGTTAAACGGTAGTAAGATGTACCTTTTAAAGGAGTAGCATCTACTACATTGTATGAATTAATTTCTCTGCTATTTCCAGCACCTTTTACTTCCGATACTAATTCAAAATTTTCTCCATCTGCCGAACGCTCGATGATAAATTTATCATTGTTAATTTCTGTAGCCGTTACCCAATTCAATTTTACTTTCTCTGAGATTTCATCTGCAGTGAATTTTATAAGGGAGATTGGAAGTGTACCACTCCAAGTAATTGAAATATCATCTAATGCTATTCCATCTCTACTTCCAGATCCTGAAATTTCAGTGTAATTCCATCTTAAGTAAACTGTACTTGAACTATTATCTATAGCTGAAATATCTATATTGCTATAATTTGTAGATGTTCCTTCAGCTATTATTCCAGATTCATATGTGCCACCTGCAACAGCTGTAAATCCAGATGTTGCAGATGTTGTGCTATACTCCAAATTAAAGGAATTACTTCTGCCTTGTTCTCTAACTTTTGTAACATTATAACTAATTTTAAAACTTGTTCCTAAAAAAGTATGACCAATTGCAAGAACAATTGAGCTTGGAACGAAAGCTGAACCGCTACCTAACAATCCTATATTGCTTGTAAAATTGTAATTTCCCCCAGTTGTACTGGATGAAGTCCCTGTTGCCATAGTACCATCAAAAGTCGAAGCTTGATTATAAGAACCCCAACCAGTCGGATATGTTGTGCCAGCAGCTCCAGGAGTAGTATTAAAATTTTGAGAGTATGGAGAACTTATAGGCAATGTTAATGTTGTTTGAGCATTTACCCAACCTACAGTTGCGGTTATAATCGTTAATAGTGTAAAAATTTTCTTCATATGGGTATTTTTTAGAGAGATTACATTTAGTTTAAAAATCAATATACAAATATAAAGTCCTGAAATGCAAGGGGTGTTAGGAAAATGTTAATAAAATGTGAAAATATACATCCCGATAGCTATCGGGAGCGTAAATCCCGCATAAGCGGGACAAGTAGTGCAGATGCGAAGATGTGCAGATGTGCAAATTGAATCTGCACATTTGCATATTTACGCATTTGCACATCTATTTAGCGTAGGCGATCGGCCGATTTCACCAATTCTTCGTCCTTTTTGATGGCTCTGGCGGCTAGGGCGGTTAAAACAACGGCAATACTTGGGAATACCACGGCCAAGCCGGTTACAATGTTCATTACTCCTTCGGCATTTACCGTTTTATAGGCAGAAGTAAGCATGGTAGTAATTAATGCGAAAATGAGCATAATCATTACTCGTGCTAAGCGTAATTGCTTTTTGCGGTTATTAAATTGAAATACGGTAACCAATAAGCCTAAACCAATGGCTAAAGTCATTACACTTTTGGCATAATTAGGTTTCGCTAATACATATTCGTTAGTGGTTGCTTCTTTTTCAAATCGACCTTGAATAGTCAATTTTACTTCTTTAATGGTAGCATCCGGTTGTTTCTCCACGAAAGTATAAATCGGAAAGAAATACATCATCGCTAAAGCTACCGATGCGAGGAATAAGTAGATGGTTTGGATTCTTTGAATCATCTTGAGTTATGAGTTATGAATTGTGAGTTGTGAGTTGAATTATGAATTGTAAATTTTAACTCACAACTCATAATTCACAATTTACAATTAGTATTTACTTAATGAATTTAAAGCTCTTGCCTAAGTACTTAGCATTATTGCCTAATTCTTCTTCAATACGGAGTAACTGATTGTATTTTGCAATCCGGTCTGAGCGTGATGCCGAACCAGTTTTTATTTGTCCGCAGTTTAAGGCAACCGCTAAGTCGGCAATGGTATAATCTTCTGTTTCTCCAGAGCGGTGACTCATTACTGAAGTGAATCCGTTAGTATGCGCTAAGTTAACCGCATCAATGGTTTCCGTTAAAGTACCAATTTGATTTACTTTTACTAAAATTGAATTCGCGATGTTATTTTTTACTCCTTCTTGTAAACGAGTTACGTTAGTAACGAACAAATCATCACCTACTAATTGAACATCTTTACCGATTGATTTTGTTAAATCTGCCCATCCACTCCAATCGTCTTCTGCTAATCCATCTTCGATAGAAATGATTGGATATTTTTTACTCCAATCTGTCCAGTACGCTACCATTTCTGATGAAGTTAATTTCTCTCCACTTGATTTATGGAAGTGATAAACTTTTTCTTCTGCGTTCCACATTTCTGATGATGCAGCATCCATTGCGATGTACACATCTTCCCCTGGGCGGTAACCTGCCGCTTCAATCGCTAACAATACAGTTTCTATTGCTTCTACATTCGATTGCATGTTTGGTGCAAAACCACCTTCATCACCAACGTTTGTAGAGTATCCTTTTTTCTTTAATACTGATTTTAAGTGATGGAAAATTTCTGTTCCCATACGTAATCCTTCCGAGAAAGATTTCGCGCCAAATGGCATCACCATAAATTCTTGGAAATCGATTTTATTATCCGCGTGTGCTCCACCGTTTAAGATGTTCATCATCGGAACTGGTAAAGTATTTGCATTTACTCCACCGATATAGCGATATAAAGGCTGACGAGATTCTTGTGCTGCTGCTTTCGCAATTGCCATAGAAACTCCTAAGATAGCATTCGCTCCTAAGTTTCCTTTGTTAGGTGTTCCATCTAATTGGATCATCAATTTATCCAACATGTTTTGTTCGAAAACATCTAGACCCATTAATTCTGGTGCGATACGAGCATTTACATTTTCTACTGCTTTCAATACACCTTTACCCATGTACACCGACTTGTCGTTATCGCGTAGCTCTACTGCTTCGTGTGTACCTGTTGATGCTCCTGAAGGAACTGCTGCTCTACCTAAGCAACCGTTCTCGGTTAATACATCTACTTCTACTGTTGGGTTCCCTCTAGAATCGAGGATTTGTCTTGCTGTGATATCGATTATAATACTCATCTAGCTAAATTTTAAATTGTAAATTTTAAATTGTAATTTATTGTATTAACATATTAATCTAAGTTGTAAGTTATTTCATTAACATATTATCCTATTAACATATTAACATATTATCCTATTAACATATTATCCAAGCAAACGAACGAAGTCATCAAATAAGTAACGTGAATCATGTGGGCCTGGAGATGATTCTGGGTGATACTGTACCGAGAATGCTTTCTTGCCTTTAACACGAATTCCTTCAATACTTTGATCGTTCAAATTCACGTGAGTGATTTCCACTTTATCCGATGCATGAACATCTTCTGGGATAACGCCAAAGCCGTGATTTTGTGATGTAATCTCGCAATGATTTTGAATAATATTTTTTACCGGGTGGTTTAATCCGCGGTGACCGTTAAACATTTTATGTGTGCGGATGTCGTTTGCTAAAGCCAATAATTGGTGACCTAAACAAATGCCGAATAAAGGTTGATCATCTGCCAACACTTGTTTTACTGTTTCAATAGCGTAAGGCATTGCCGATGGATCGCCAGGACCGTTAGAAATGAAGTATCCATTCGGTTTCCAAGCTTTCATTTCTTCGTAAGTAGTTTTCGCTGGGAATACTTTTACAAATACATCGCGTTCTGCGAAACATCTTAATATATTTTTCTTTACCCCTAAGTCTAATACAGCAACACGGTAGGTTGCATTTTCATCACCAAAAAAGTAAGGTTCTTTTGTACTTACTTCCGATGATAATTCTAAACCATCCATAGATGGTACAGAAGCTAATCTTTTCTTCAACTCTTCTACATCTAAAATTTCAGAAGAGATGATGGCATTCATCGCACCTTTATCGCGAATGTGGCGAACCAATTGGCGAGTATCGATATCGGAGATACCTACGATATTATCATTTAAAAAATAATCTTGAATAGATTCATCGGCCATTTTGCGAGAATAGTTCATGTTGAAATTCTTACAAACCAAACCGGCAATTTTTATGCTATCCGATTCTACTTCTTCATGGCTAATTCCATAATTCCCGATGTGGGCATTGGTGGTCACCATAATTTGTCCGAAGTAAGAAGGGTCAGTAAAAATCTCTTGGTAGCCTGTCATTCCGGTGTTAAAACAGATCTCGCCAGTAGTGGTTCCAATTTTACCTGCCGATTTACCGTGAAATACGGTTCCGTCTATTAAAACTAATACTGCTGGGATCTTTGCAATTTCTGCCATTTTTAATTCTTTTTAAGCATAAAAAAAGCCTTGTAAACTAATACAAAGCCTCAGGATTCATTGAAAACGAGCATTTTTGAAGAGAATTCTTCTCAACCCTTGTAACAAAGATTGTATTGATGTACATTTTCATTGCTTGCAAAGGTAAGAAAAATCAGAGAATCGTGTAAGCATTTTTTGAAAGATTGAAAATTTAGTGGACTTTTGTAACATGTCAGTACACAAAGAAGTAAAAAGAGTGACCACGCATGTGATTCAGGAAATGAAAAACAGTGGGGAAAAAATCGCGATGCTTACCGCATACGATTATTCTACAGCCCTAATTTTAGATGAAGCAGGGATTGATATTTTACTTGTAGGCGATTCGGCCTCGAATGTGATGGCTGGACATGAAACCACCCTTCCTATTACACTTGATCAAATGATTTACCATGCCGCTTCGGTAGTGCGTGGTGTGAGTAGAGCATTGGTGGTGGTTGATTTACCTTTCGGTTCTTACCAAGGAAATTCTAAAGAAGCATTACAGTCCTCTATTCGTATTATGAAAGAATCGGGCGGACATGCCGTGAAATTAGAAGGTGGCGCAGAAGTGCGTGAATCAGTAGAACGTATTATTTCAGCTGGTGTACCAGTAATGGGACATTTGGGTTTAACTCCACAATCTATCTATAAATTCGGAACCTATACCGTTCGTGCTAAAGAAGAAGCAGAAGCTAATAAACTTATTGAAGATGCATTAGTGCTTCAAGAAGCTGGTTGTTTTGCTTTAGTACTCGAAAAGATTCCAGCAGAATTAGCGAAGAAAGTTACCGAGCAATTAAGCATCCCTGTAATAGGTATTGGCGCAGGCCCTCATGTAGATGGACAAGTACTTGTAGTAAATGATTTACTTGGCATTACAAAAGGTTTCAAACCTCGTTTCTTACGTCAGTATTTGAATTTATACGAAGCAATTAATGGCGCCGTGAAATCGTATATCGGTGATGTGAAGTCGAAGGATTTTCCGAATGAGAAAGAACAGTATTAATCGAATTTGCGAATTTGCGAACTTGCAAATTTGCGAAGGGTCGAATTGTAGAAGGGTCGAATTGTAGTTAATTAGAATTTTGACTGATTCTTATCTTTATCACTTCTGAATTGTTAAGTTTCAAGAAATATAATCCATTCGGATAAGACTGAATATTAATTCTGGTAGTATTATTTTCAATAGCAATATTTTGAAGTGCTCGGCCAGTTAAATCATATAGTTTTGCTTGGGTAGGTATGCCTGAGTTGTTCTTTATTGTGATAACATCACTTGCTGGATTGGGGAATATTGAAAAGGCAGATTGCTTTTCAGTATTTATCCCAAGATCATTAATTATGAAGATATTCATGCTGTCTACAGTCCTATTGCCTGCTGCATCTTCAGCCCAAACGGTTAGCCTATACTCGCCATCTACATAAAGTTTTGTATTGAAATTTTCACTTTCATCACTTAATGTAATCGTATCGTCGCCATTGGAATTGGTAAGCACATGATAAAAAATACGATCGTTATAATTGCCTGTCGACATACAAGTTGCATCTCTTGCATACATCGTATTAATAATGTCCTGTATATAAGGTCCACTAAAATAGGTGTCGTTAAACATATTGAAATTGAAAGACTCTTTTGCGTAAAGTATAGAGTCTGGCTTACTTGCTGTCGAAATTTTAAAGCCAGTTTTATGAACATCCACTTGCCAAAAGGTATTGATTTGGTCATACACTTTTGAAACAATATCTACTTTACCAAACACCACATCGCCTGGAAAATAATCCTTAGTTAATTCATCTCTAAACGCAAATTTGAAACCAGGAAGAACTTCTTCAAAAACAGGAGCTGTAGTATCTACAAAATTCTCCATGTAGTATAATGGGTTATCGAAAGTCCACCAGGAACCGTTCCATTGTGAACCCGCATCAACTATACGAGCAAAATGACAATGAACAAAACCCGTTACGGGGAAATCGACTAATTGCCCAATCACTTCCCCTTCTAGAACGGAATCACCAACCCCAACGGGAATAAGGTTTGCATCGAGGTGTGCATACAAATAACCTTGAGAAGAATCGGATGTATTTTGATTTGCAATGGCTATTCTCCAATGGTATGCACCACTCGTGGTGAGTATTGCTTTAATAAAACCTTTTTTTACGGAATGAACATTTTGCAGATTTACGCCAAACAAATCTACCCCTGGATGCAAATAAGTATCTCCTTGAGAATACTCTTGAATTTCGTTGTATGAATTACCGATTGCTTGATAACTCGAATCATTTGTAAAATCAACTGGATTCAAAAAAGATTCGTTATCGAGTGTATTAAACTTTTCGTTTTTATGCTTTATAGATTTTGCTTGAGCTGCAATAATTCTAGGATAGCTTACACTCTGTAATGTGTTCCAATCTGAAAAGGTACGAGTACTTATTAAGTTGAATATGTATTCTGTATTACTTGATTCCTTTTCAGAAATATAAAACACATCGTTCATTTTCTTCACTTCAAAAATGGATTTCGATGAATTGTAAATTTCTTTAATCTCATTTTTAGCTAAAGCATATATTTTATTTTTAGCAATGAAATAAGGAGTATTATTTTTTTGAATAACATCGACTACTAATGAAGACGAATGCTCGCTAAGACCATTGGAATGCATCGTATTATCAACCGTATTCACATAAGACAAGGTTCCATTATTATGCACCACAAATAAAGCTGAAGCAGGATAAGCTTGTTCTTCAAAAGAACTTAAATTTAAAACAACCACTACTCCCCTATTATAAAATGCTGCGAAATTTTTATCCTCCGATAATTTAATATTTATAGTTTGATTGTATTTTTTATGAAATACTTCTTTCCCATTTTCAGTATATCCATAAAGTTGAGAAATACCATTCTCATAATTTCCATCTACACTTAAAAACCCATTTGCTGTTTCAAACAATGCATTGCCTTTAAATTTTTTATATTGAAAATCTATTTCAAATGCATTATTAACCATACCTACAGCATAGTCGAAATTCGATTCTGGAAGCACAATATGCCCAGCTTTATTAAGCTTTTGAGCAGAAAGCAGAAGAGGGAATATGCAACAGAATAAGGCTACTAATTTTTTCATTCTTCAAGATAATATAAAAAATTAGGAATTAGGAATTAGGAATTAGGAATTTGCACTATAGAAAAAGGACTATGGACATCGGACAAGGGACAATGGACAAAGTAAGATATCCAGTCACCAGTCACTAGTCACCAGTTACCGCTAAATAGTCACCAGTCACCATAAATTTGTACATTTGCGCTATGAACATATTCTACGAGGATAATCACCTCATTGCTATAAACAAACCAGCGGGTACTCTTGTGCAGGTGGATAATACTGGAGATACATCTTTAGAGATTTTGGTAAAGGATTACATCAAGGTACAATACAACAAACCGGGTGAAGTGTTTTTAGGGGTAATACATCGCATCGATCGTCCCGTTAGTGGATTGGTATTGATGGCGAGAACGAGTAAAGCTTTAGAGCGTGTTAACAAATCGTTTAAAGATCGTGAAGTTCAGAAAACCTATTTAGCAGTAGTTAGAAATAAACCTGCGTTAGAAGAAGGCACACTTGTTCATTGGTTAACAAGAGATACAGTGAAAGGCGTTACCAAAGCACATAACAAAGAAGTCAACGGTTCCCAACGTGCCGAACTTAGCTATAAATTATTGTCGGAAATAAATGGTTTTTATCTATTAGAAATAAAACCGATAACAGGAAGAACGCATCAAATTCGCGTACAACTTTCTAGCATGAATTGCCCCATTGTAGGTGATAATAAATATGGATATCCTAGAGCCAATAAAGATCGTAGCATTTGCTTGCATTCTTACAAACTAGCTTTCAACCATCCCGTTACCAAAGAACGCATGGAACTACAAGCGGATTTACCGGAAGATGCTTTTTGGCAGAAATTTAGGTAACTGGTGACTGGTAGCTGGTAACTGGTAACTGATAAACAAATATTTCGAGTTACGAACTACGAGTTACGAGGTACTACTGAGAGAATTCCGTACTCAACTTAAACCTCACAATTCTACCATTCCCTGTATCGCAGATGTATAATGTGCTTCCGAAATAGGCAACAGCAGTTGGTCTGCGGAATTGTTTCGGACCAGAACCTGTACCACCAAATGAAACGTTAATATTTTTCTTTGATGAATAGCCTGCTGGTGGTGGAACTCCTTCTAAACCGGTTAAGGTAAATAAGTACACCGAATCTTTTGTAGCATCGGTTACGAAAATATAATTACTTCCATCGCCTGCAATAGTTATCCCTCTTGGTTCTGTAAACTTATTTGGAGTGTACATAAATCCATCTGCTTTTGTGGTGTCTTGTCCGGCTAAGCTAGTATTTAATGAATATGATGAACCAAATTCTGAAGAAACAAAGCTGATGTATTGAGTTTTTATTGATGTACTACTCGATAAAGAAGTGAAAAGAAAATCGCCTCCTTGTTTTACAATATTACTTTGTGGTGCTTTCGCTAAAGTTGAAATGGCAAATGGTGATTTAAAATAATCGGAAATCAATCCTTGCTCTGTGCTTACACTTACGTTACTTACGAACTTATCGTTTTGGTTAAATACTAAAACTGAATTATCAGGACCGCCAATTTGCGATGAGCTGTTCGATGGACCAGAACGTGTGATGTAATAACTATTATCGGCCATCATGCTGATTCCATTGATGTGTACAGCAGAATCGGAAGTGGTGAACGATGTTTTAAAATAGAAAGGATGAACAACTGTTTTTGAGATGATCGCATTGTTTAATCCGTAACCATTACTCGTAATTAATTTTAAACGATACAAGGCATCGAGTGTATAATTCTTACCATTGATGACAGTATCTTTTGTCCCAAGTACTAATAATTCCAAGCTTCTATCCATGGCAATGGCTTTTGCATTTGGAATGCTCTTCTCTCCTACTTTTCTGCCCGACTGATCGAATGAAATAACTTTACCTGCATTCTTATCGGCAATGTAAATTAACTCGTCATAACCAATCGTAATGTCGACTGGTGAAGCAGTAATTTTAATATCAGGAAGAATTGGTACGAATGCGATTGGTTTTTCATCGTAGTTTGGAACGTCGATGAAACCTAAATTAGTTTTATCACCAAATGGTTTTTCACAAGAGGATAATACACTTGATAGAATAACTAATCCGAATAAATATTTTCTAATCATCATCTTATCTTGCTTCTTTATTTAATGAAAACTGTAATCCTATTTGTTGCGCGAATCCTAAGTAAGGATGAGGATCTGCAGCGTAATCAATTCTTAAGGGGTGGCGACCAGCACGTGTGCGTAACCCTAATCCAAAGGTTGGCATCGTAGCATCATTCACACCAATTTTATACCCGGCTCTAACCGAAAATATATTCATCCAAGCGTACTCAACACCTAAGCGTATATTTTCTGAGTTATCATTCGGGTGATGAAGTTCTGCAGCAACAAGAATACTATTGCGTGCATCTTTATAAGGCACCATCGACAAACCCATTTTAAATAAGGTTGGTGCTGCGTAATTATTAATGTCGGGATTGTTACTACTAAACGTGGTGAGTGATTTTGTTACTCCATCAATTTTTGTATTCACTCCGAAATTATTCACGAATACGGCGAAGCGTAAATCTTTAAAATCTGTTTTATATAAAAATCCTAAATCAACTACACCAGAGTGAACCGTGTATTGATCAATACCTTCGTAAACATATTTTAAACTTACTCCGTAGCTAAAATAATCAGATAATATTTTTGCATAACTCGCGCCAATGGCTAAGTTTTGAGTGTAGAAATATTGACCAGTACCACCTGGTTGAAATTCTGTACGCACTTCCATAGCATCCGAACGAAACGATTGCATACTTAAACTCCAAACACTGTATTTTTTTGTAGGGATAATAGCGCTGATGTATGCATTCTGCATATCAGAAAAATACAATGTATTCGACAATGCAAAAGTTAATTGCTTTACATCAACCATTGTTGCGGGGTTGTTACTCGCCGAAAAACCATCTCCAGGTGTTGCTACTCCCGTACCGGCCATTGCCGTTAAACGAGGACTATTACTTAGCTTCAAAAAAGTAAACGCTGCTGTACCTGCACGCTGCCCACCCAAATTCGGAATCAACTGCGCATTTGCAACACCAGCACCAAGCAATATTAAAATCGTTACTATATATCTTTTCATTAAAATAGATTGTTGTATTAAGTACAATGTATTATGTATTATGTATTATTATTTTTCATTGTACATTGTACTTAATACATTGTACAGAACATTAACATATTATCCCATTAACATATTAACATATTAATTAAAACTGCCACGTTAACCCCAACATCATTTGTCTCGGTGTTAAATACCTCGCCGGATTAAATGGAGGTGCTCCATTATCTTGTGGATCCGGATAGTTTGGATCACGGTATCCATTTGGTAATTGATCACCTAACTCATATGCTTTCCCGGTAACAGGATTAATAATAGCTGCATTTTTATTGTTAAATAAATTCTTCACTTCGAAACTAACACTAAGCGCTTGTCCTCTTTTTATTGGGAAGTCGCGTGTGATTCTGAAATCTGTATTCCACCATGCACTACCAATTTCAGAGAACGGATTTTTATCATCCGGTTCATAAATTGGGCGACCTGTTGGAGCAGTCCCATTTTGATAATACGGAGTGTAACGTAATCCTGATTTATACGTTGAGGTAAAGAATACTCTGAAATTATTTAAACTACGACCGGCAATTTTAAATGAAGTGTCGGGTTTGAAAATTACTAATAATTTTAAATCTAATGGGCGATCCCAAGCTAAGTACTGCTCTACTGTTGGCGATACTTGTCCGGTTTGCAAAATTTGCAATTGCGATTCTTGTGCAGAGTTTGATTTTCCTGTAGCAATTTGGTAAGCCGCACTGAAGGTTGCTGATAAATATTTTTTAATTCTTCTGTTCAAGGTTACTTCAAATCCACGGATACGAGCGTAATCTTGGTTGATGCTAAAGTTCTTTTCTACGAAACGACCTGTTTGATCTTTCACTACAATTTTACGACTTACGATGTAATCGAATTTATCATTATAAAAAGCAGTTGCTGTTACGGCAAAGTTCGAAGTGATTTGTGTTTTAATACCTACTTCATAAGAAACCGTTACTTCAGGATTCAAATCAGGATTACCTAAATTCGATAAGAACGATCTGTTTTGATATACTGGATCTAAACCAGCGTACACAAAACGAGGGTGAGGCAAACGACTTAAATGTCCGTAGTTGAAGTACAATACATTGTTATCTGATACAGGGAATGAAACTCTAAGTTTAGGTAATAATCTAAATTTAAAACGTCGTCCAAAAATATCGGATGAATTACTTAAGTAGCTTTCGCGAATGGCAGCAATTACTGGAGCATTAGGGTCGGCAACTGCATTATCAACAAACTTTCCAGGAGCCCAATAGTTTAAACGCAATCCAAGGTTTAAGATAATTCCTTTGTAGCGCATTTCATCTTGAACGTAAATACCACCTGTTGCAGGATTCACTTTCCAAATGTCGTTACTCTGACCAATACTGCTTGAAGCTGTTGTTGTAGAATCGTTGATAATAATTGGAGCACCAATCCAAGGACGAGTAACATCTACCCATTGGTATTCTTGTTCCTTATGTTCTATACCGAATGAAATAAAGTTAGCTTTATTCGGAGTGTAATTGAATTTTACTTTGAAAGTATTTTCAATAGCATAGTGATCATGCCATAAAGTAGAAACCCCACCGTTGTTGTATAAACCCGGACCAGGATTCACAAAGATGACAGAGTCGCCAGCATTGTAAATGGTAACAGGATCAGATACGATTGATTGTGGATCGTAAATTTGATCGATGGTAGAAGGTCTGAACGGACGACCATTAGCATCTGCTCTTAAGTTGGTGAATAAACGAGCGAAGGAAACATCCATCGATAATTTATTGCTAAACAAATTTAAATATTGAATGATGGTTAAGTTTGATTTATGAGTATACGTAGTCGCGTTATTCATGTTCAAACTAAACAGGTATTGGTAACCTGGAGTTACTACAGCGTTGTTACCAATAATTTGTAATGAACGAGTATTTTGATTGATGTTTAAAGAAGCTTGATTAGAGATAGAAATTTTCTTACCTGGTTTAATGTTGTAAGTAACCTTCATGGTGTTCGACCATTTGTTATCTTCACGAGGAGCCCAAATAGAATCGTTGCTAGGTAATAATGTAGAATGTAATTGTTTTGCAGGAGTTTTGAAAAACTCATCGGTGAGTTCCATATTCACACTCGTAAAGAATGTTAGTTTTTTATTGGTGTATGGAATCGGACCACTAACAGAAAGACTAAGCATATCGGTATTCCATTGCGATTTATCGTTGAAGCCTAAGTTATCTCTGTAGTACGAACCACCGAAACGATAGCGATCAGAACCTTCGCGAATACGTGTTAATACAACACCTGAAGTGCCTTCACCATATTCTGCTCCAACACCACCAGTAATTACTTCAATGTCGTTGATGGCGTTCGCAGCAATCTCTACACCGAAACCTGTACCCGCCAATGGATCTTGTGCGTTAATACCATCCACTAAATATTGTGTTTCATAAACACGACCACCACGAATTTGTAAACCATCAGGGTTTTGAGAAACACCTGCTTGGTTAGCAACAATAGACTGAACGTCTTTCACGCTCATGTCTTTGATATCTTCTGAACTAACTTTAGTACTTGATTTACCAGATTCTAAATCGACGATGGTACGTTGACCAAGAACTTCAACCACACCAATCTCGGTGCTCACTTCAGTCATTTGTAAATTCAATGTTGTTACAGCCCCTGATGTAACTTTTACGCCGTTGTATATAATTTCTTTATACCCTAAGTACACTACTTTTAACGAGTAGTCACCAGGTTTAATATTATTCAACGTGAAATTTCCACTTAAATCTGTAGGTGCTGCGAAATAAGTACCAACAACGGTAACCGTAGCACCAATAATGGTTTCCTTGGTTTTCTTATCGGTGATCTTACCTTTAATGCTTCCTGTTTGTGCGAAAGCAGAAAGTGTAAAAAGAAGAATCGATAGTGATAGTAAAAGTTTTTTCATTTAAATTTTATTAATTCATCTCTGTGTCTCTGTGCCTCTGTGATTAGGAATACTTAAACACAGAGACACAATGACACAGTTTGAAATTCAATTAATACATCTTGTTATTCCATCTTTTAATAATGGGACATTAAAATTAATTAACAAACCAATTTTTTTATTTGATAATTTCAAATAGGACAAAAGCTGTGCTTTGTGAACAGGTAAAACTAATTCAACAGCTTTTAATTCTATTAATACTTGCTCATTGACAAGCACATCAATAAAAAAACATTTTTCTAATTCAACTCCTTTGTAAACAACCTTTACTGGAGCATTCTCTCTACATTCAAATCCTTTAAGTCTCAACTCTTGAATCAAACATTTTTGATATACTGATTCTAAAAGTCCAGGTCCTAAATTTTTATGAACCTCAAAACTTGCTGACACTACAGCTTTTGTAATTTCATTATAATCCATCTCACTAATCCTTTCTATTTAATATTATAATCTACAATATATCATTCATCTTAACTCACCGGTCCCTGAGCCCTGCCCGCGCAGGCGGGGGAGCCGAAGGGCCCGGTACTACCATCCGAATTCCCCTAGCAACACCTTCTCAAAAAACTTCCTCAACTCATCTTGTTGTCCATTTGCATCGGCATCGCCTTGAAGTTTATATAAGTCGGAGCTGAAAAATATTTGATTGGTTTGGCTATTTACGTTTAATGTTTTGGCACAAAGCACTCTAGTATTCGTTACCCCATTAGCACGTTTTACTTGCCCGCGATATACCACAAATGCACTCGACTTAGGGAAGAATGGATCGATGGCATCAGAGAAAGTACTTACTTTCAATGTAGGGTAACCTACTGCATTTACAGCATCAGGAACAACTAATGAATCTAGAGGTAAGGAAGCTTTTTGGTTTGCTGCAAAAAAAGTTTGGAAACTATCTGCAGGTGTAAATTGAAATAGTGATGATGTTTTCGGGAAAGGACCAGCAGTAGAACCTTGTGCGTTATTATCAAAGTCACTTGTAATTAAAAGCTTCCCTCCGTTATTTAAATAATCTTGAAAAGTAGTTGAGCCTTCTTCGAATAACATCCCTCCTGCTGTTGCAGAACGAGAGTTATCTGAGTACATAAATACTTTATCGTATAAACCTAAAGTTAACAAGAAAGTTGGTTTCCATAATTTTGGAATGTATGCTTTATTCTGACGATAGAAATCGTAATAATCATATGCACCATAAGCGGCAGACAATGCAGATGCATAAACCACATCAGCATTTGGAGTAGTAGAAATATTAAAAGCATCGAGTACTAATAAGTCTGATGTTTTTCTACGAAGTACAAATGGGTTTAATGAATCCATCTCACTTTCGGTACCTGATAAGTCTTTCGCTTTAATATAAATTATATTGGAAGCACCAACGACTAAGCCTGTAATTTTTCTATTTAAATTAATTGAGCTACTACCTGCATAAACCGAAGCATTTGTTAATCCATTTACTTCTGGTTGATCAGGAACGATACTAGCAAATGAAAAGTTTTTAGAAATAGCGAACCAAGCACCATTATTTATTTTGATATAAACAGAATCTAATGTTCCTATTCCATCTAAATCGTTTGCAGTCCAAAGTAGTGAGAACACTGAATAAACCGAATCGCCTTTGATTAAATTATCATCTAAAGAAATAGTGGGCGCTGTATTTTTAATTGGAATTTTTAGGTACGCTGGTGTTTTATCTTTATTGCCTTCGTTGTCGATTGCACGAACATAAAAATTGATATCTGTAGTATCACTTCCATTATTGATGCTGAAGCGAAAAACAGAATCTTGATTTTCGGTATAAGTCCAGTTAATATTATCAAAAGAAATTTCGTATCCAGTGATGTACCCATCTTTATCATCACCAGACCATTTCATATCGACAATTGCATTTAATCGATCGGTACCTGAGCGATTAATACTCGATAAATATAGATTGGTAACTGGTTCGGAATTGGGTTTTAATTGACCTTCTTTTTCACAAGAAAGCAATACAAAGGAAAGTAGAACACAAAATAGCATTCTAGAGAAAGTTGTAGCCGTTTTTATCATAAAAATAAATCAAGCTAAAATACTTGATTTTTATGGAGAAAAGAAAAAAATAAGCATTTAAAAAGACGATTATCTCATGCTAAAATTATAGCCCTGAGTAAGCCCAAATGAAGCATTTTTGAAATAGAAAAATGATGGTTCGAAATTTGGATTTAATCCGAGTTCAAATGTCCCTGAATTTGGACGAATAAGTGAAGTAGCATAATGCCTACTAAAATACAAAGGCAAATCGGGTAAAATATCTAAAAGGGTAGTTTGATTAGGGTTTTTAAGCAATAAAATAAAGGGTAATAGTTCGTTAGAATGGTATAAATTATTAAAAAACTGCCCATATTGATATTCAACGGTTGAAGTACTATCCGAACAGTTACCCAAATCTAAACCCGAGCAAAAAAAAGCTGACTCAATAATTCCACCAATTTCACCTGTTTCTCTAACCAAATACCTTCGCTCTATACTTTTTAAATTAACTGAATCATAATTAAAAATTAACGCAAACGGATCATTTACTCGGTAATACTTTAGGGTTGAAACTAACTTAACATTAGAAGGAGGAATTATCTTATACTCTATTTCAATATTTTCTAAACCAACAGACTCTTCATCCAATAATGAAGTTATATTTCCAGCAATATCATAAATTGGAAAGTACTTTTTTATAGAGTTGCTTTTTTCGTAGTTTATTAGAATGGACTTCCAAGCATAAACATTTGAAATCTCCAGATTAAAATCGAAAGATGTTTCTTTAGATTCTGTGTCTGTATAATATAAAGTTGCAAGTCGGTATCCGAATTTAACGGTGTCCTTTGGTGGATTGATATAGGTTGCGATACCATTGCTACTTTCTCGCTCGCAAGAAGAAAATAGAAACAAGAGACTTGAAAAAAGAGATATGTAATAAGAGATCTTCTTCATAAGTTAAATATAAAAAAAGCCGCGAATTTCTCCGCGGCTTTTTTTATATACTATTTTAATGACGGTCCCTGAGCGGAGCCGAAGGGACCTATTACTATTTCGTCACTACAAAACGTCCATTATTCAACACACCTGCAGAAGCAGAAGAAATGCTGTAAATGTATGTTCCTTGTGATAAAGAAGAGATATCAATTTTAACTGTTCCTGTAGTTTCAGTTAATGTTGTAGTATTTACAACACGACCGAAAATATCATAAACAGTAAGCATTAAATCTGCAGAATTAACTGGCATGATGTAATCTAAGTTCAAATTAGTAGTTGCAGGGTTTGGATAAACAACTGCTTTACCTTTATTAACGAATGATGATGTAATACCTAAAGCGGTATAAGTATCAAAATCATTATTGTTTCTTGGTAATAATTTCAAGTTACTGAATGAGTAAGTCATGATACCAGTTAACGAATTCATGCGATCACCTTTTTTAACAACGATGATATCGATACCTGCATTTGGTGTCCATGAGCTATCATTCACATAAGAAACATTTAATGAAGAGAATGAAGTACTAGTTTGACGACCAGCAATGACACGGCAACCAGCACCAGCATCAGTAGTATCTTTTCCTACACGGTATTCAGCGAAATTACTTGGATCATCAGCATTTTGATTGATAATATATAAACCATTTGTTGGCATAAATTTAACAACCATACCTTCATAAGGCTCAGAACCTGTTGGGCTTTGGAAACGGAATGAATCTGCTTCAACTACTACTGGAGTAATTACACCTGATCCATTTTTAGTAACTGAAGTAACACTTTCTAAACGTGTTAATCCGAAGTATTCTTTTACAGTACCAGTGATGGTAACTTTTTCGCCTGTTAATAATGTAGATAAACCAGTTCCATTTGCTACGAAAATACCAGCATATGTACCTTGGTTTTCTTGTTGAATGTGAACATAACCTAAATCAGAAACTGAAGATGTAACCACACCAGTAACTGTTACTGCTTGATCAACAAATCCTGAGTTACCAGATTTGAATGGAGAATATTGAACATCATAAATAGTTAAACCATTATTTCTAACTACATAGAATTTTGGATCTTCTGCAGGAACATTAGGAATACGACTAGTTAAATTTGCAGGAGATGCATCTTTAGCCATGATGTAATATTTCACTAAAGAACCATCTGCTTGAGCAGCGATATTAGCTGTATATAAATTTCCATTTGCACTCATTGGAACAGCAATGTAACTATTGCTAGTTGCTCCAACAGCATAATATAATACAGCAGTATCAACACCTTCTTGATCGGTGATGTTAGCTGAAATCATTACTGAGTTAGTGTTATTAGGCACAACGAAATTTCTTGTAATACCTGAAATTGAAGGTGCAGAAGCTCCCCAAACTACATCAGCAGGTTTAATAGGATGTAACTCATAACCTCTATTATTTTTAGAGTGTAATAAAACACCTTTGATAGAGTTGATAAAGTCACCTACTACAGGAGGTACAAATGTTCCACCTGTTGCTGGTAAACGGAATGATGAGAAACGATCTGAAATATTCATTTTGTTTCCTGAAGCATCAATTACGTTGAAACTTACACGAGCACCATTAGAGAAATAATCAACTGAAGAAACTGTTAAATTACGTAGTTCTACATATTGACCTTCATACTGCTCACCAGTAGTAAGGATGTTATTTCTATTGATGTCGTTTAATTCTGCAGCAGTAACTAATTTTGCTTTAACAGTAATTCCACCACCTAATAATATAATAGGTGTAGCTGGATTTGTATTGTTAGGTACGAATTCAGTTTCACCTTGGAATTCTTCCACGTGACCAGTAATTTCTACAGAGTCACCTTCTACAAGTGATAAGATACCTGTACCACCATCACCCGGAGTTGTAGAACCTGGGAATGGTTGATAAACGTCAATTCCTGAGAAAGCCGAACCATCATTGGTTTGAATCCAAATTTGTTTACCACCAACAATAGTAGATAAACCAGCATCCATAATTACAACACCACGAATACGAATAGTATCTGTAATGGCAAATGAAGACGCATCATTTCCTGCCGCTAAATCTTGTTGCGACACCGTTTGTACTTCTGTGATAGTTTTTAAAGGATATTGTGCATTTGCAGCAATAGCCATCACTAAGAAGCATGCTAATGAAAGTAATTTTTTGTTCATTTTATTTTTGTTTGTTTTTCTTTTGTTCGTTTTTTTTTCGTCGGAGTGTCCCTGTCTGCAACAGGCAGGCTCGCTTCGACATTAATCTTGTGTTCGTCGAAGCGTCCTCGCTTCGACATTAATTCATATAATCTGTCGGAGTGTCCTCACTCCGACGAACGGTTCAATAATTCTATTTTATTAAGGCAAATTTACCTTTGTATGTTTTTCCAGTTTTAGTATCCTTCACGGAGAACAAATAAGTTCCTCGTGCAATAATTTGATTGTCTTTTGATAATAAATCCCATGCGTGTTCTCCGCCTGAGAACTTTGTTTGTGTTGGGTCTGAGTACGTACTCATCCAACGAATATCATCTCCAGTATAAGATTCATTATGGGTAAATTCATCTACTAAATCTCCTGCTGATGAATAAATTTTCACTTGGCAGTTTGATGGTAAATTCGCGAAGTATATTTTTTTATCTTCTGGATTTTTACTCAACCCTTCCCAAGCCGCTACACCGTAGTATGGATTAGGATACACAAATGGGTCACCATTTTTAAAATCATCATTCGCAGGCATTCCTGGGAACACTCGTTTTAAACTTGGAGTGGTACTTGATTCTAATGATTGTAAATTATTGATAGCATCACCTTGATCAAATGAAGTAATGGCGATAGCATGTTGCCAACCGTTTTGAATATTTTCAAAAGTGTACTTGTAGAAATAATAAATGGTATCACCTTGTGAATCTAATTCGCCAAACGTTACTGAATCGGTAAGTTGTATCGCTCCAAAACTTGTATTACTAAACAAGTTGTTATCGTTACGGTCAAATTCCGCTACCAGCTTTAACGACTTCACAATATCTTGTGTACCGGTAACATCAAAACCTACAGTTGTTTTATATAAACGATAACCTTCAAAATCTTTCTTCTTCGATATTGGATCTACAGATGATTCCGAATTTTTAGACCAATACAATTCAATTTTATTTTCTGACGCAATTACTTTTGCACGTGGAATATTTGGTGGCGATGGCAATACAAAACGAGTAATTTTACCATCTTCATCTCTATCCTCTCCTGGATCTAAGATACCATTGAAGTTTGCGTCTTCTCCATTATATGCAGTTTGCGCAAACAATGAGTTTTGAACTAGTACTCCTTTTTGTACATCATTATCAGCCGAGTTTGGATTCCCATCTTCTACTTTTTTAGCACATACTAAGGAGAATGAAACATTGATACTTTCCCCTGGTGCTACACGTCTAAACGGACCAACCGACATTAAGTGTGAGCGGTTATTGGCTTGACGTAAGGTTGGACGAATAATCGTTTCCCAATCGGTACGAGAATTTAAACCTGCAGACATTTTACCATATTTCTGATTATCGTCGCCCGGAGAAAAATACAAGGGGTCGGCAGAATTTTGAAATTGCCAAGCATTATAATGAGCAAAGAAATTATTTCTAACTAAGGGATGAGCCAATCCATCTTTATCAATTGCTCCTAGGAATTTCAATCCAACATAACTTTCGGTAAATCCTAAGTCACCATTGGCATCTAACTCATAAGCGATGAATAAAGAATCTAAATATCCATTTCCACCCTTATTGAAAAATGCTCCTCCACCGGGAGTAGTTACGTTTACATTTCTAACTACACCATCTTTCCAATACCCAACAAATACAGAGTCCCAAGTATTGGTGCTGTTATTGGTAATCACATAATTTAAGATAACGAAGTAATTCGCAAAGTTGAAATTATAATTATACGATTCGAAATGAACATCTGCACCTAATGGAAATAAGTGATTGTTGATTTGAATATTTGTACCCGGTACGGTTGTGTTTTTATCTGTAAAGTCTGAAACAAAATCTTGATGCGAAATCGCACTTGTTTGATATAATGGATTATCAATTAAACTTGAACGCTCTAGCATTTTTGAACCTAGATTAGCAGTGAACTCGAAGTTTTGCTTCCCTGTTGTATAACCACTAGCGTCATCTATAGCACCAGTACTTACTGCTACTTGAGAACCATTGATGTATCCACCAATCCACAATCCTCCTTGAAATAAATGCTCAATTCCAGATCCTGCAGGAAACTCACATGATGAATAATTCAAAACATTGTAAGAACCACGGAATGCATTTCCGATCATCCCTAAATTATTTATCGTCATTCGAATATTTCCAGCGGTTGTTTGCTTCTCTTCGAATGATGCTTGCGCTTTTACTTCCACTGTTTTCGTTACCGCGAACAATGATAGCATCAATGCAACAATATATTTTTTATTACTCATGTTATTTCTTCAATAGTTTACGTTGTATTACCCAACCATTTTCATTACGGATTTTCAAGATATAAACTCCTTGATTCAAGTCGAATGGTAATGTATAATGCAAATCATTTTCTGTGAATAGATGATTAAATTTCAACAGACGTTTTGCATTAATATCGAATAATTCAAAACTGATATTTTTAGAAAGCAATGCTGCTGAAACGTGTATGTTCAACTCATTACTAATTGGGTTTTGTAAATAAATTTGATTTTCGAAATTTTTCAACTCTTGTGAAACGCTTTGTGGTAAAGGTTTCTTCGGTGTAAACACAAAATCTGCGCGGATAGGAATGTGGTCCGACATGTTGTATAAAGCACCTAATACATCTGTTGGCACTGAAGTATTTGTTGGTGCGGCATTAATCGCTAAATTAAAATGCTGCCCATCATTTCCAACTGGAATGTATGTACTTGGTAGTATTCTCATATTTGCCGAATCCGAAATTAATGATTTTGAACAAAGCATAATATCAAATCGATCATCCATACCTCCACTAGAAAATCCGCCTGTTTGTGTAGTATGGGTAGATTGAGTATGGATATTCGAATAAGCTGAATTATTATTCCAAGTGCCTACCTTATTCAATGGATCTTTTAACTTATTTAAACTATCCGTGTTCGTGGTTAATTGATAAAACGCTGCTTCTGTATTGGTGTAAACGTTAAAATCGCCCATCACCATAATATTCTTGCTTTTGCCGAACGCATTAATGTAATTTACTATTTGAATAGCTTCATTACCTCGCGTTGCTTCATCACTAGACGTATTCCCTGCTTTAAAGTGAAGAACAAGCACCGTAAAAAAAATAGTATCTCCAGTTTTCACACTATTAGAATCAACATACATGAAATTAAACCCAGTAATTTCTCGCTGAACTGTACTTACTGTATCCTGACTTAATAATTTTAATTTAGTAGAATTATAGAAAATCGTATTGGTTAATGATTTATCGACACCTGCCTTAGATAAGGCTCCTCTTCTCCATGAGGTAACTCCATTAATATTAAGTGCTCCAGTTAATACGTTTTGAGCATAATCTGCTGTAGCCGATAATTCATTTACACCTATTACATCAGGCTGAACATAGGTTACAATTGTATTTAACAATGGGTTTTTAAAGCTTGGCTCTTTGCCGCTTTCCCCATAACGAAATAAGTTGTATTGCATCACTCTCAAGGTATCTTGAGAAAACGCAGTTAACTGCATAAAAACAGTCAACAATACAAACACGAGCAATACTCTTTTCTTGTTCTCCATTATTTAGGTAAAATAGCTAACAAATGTAAAAATATTATTCCGCTCCTTTATTAAGGAAATATTAACATTTTTAGGGAATTAACTAAAATTTAGCACAAGGTATTGGGCGACGGTTGTATTTGGAATGCGAGCCAAATTTTAAGCCTCCGTTAAATTCGTAAATGACTGATATTTCGTGACTTCCAGAAGTTTTTTGGAATAATCCAGAAGTAGTTATATCATATGAATAGCCGATTCTTAATGGTTTATCTTCCAAAGCGTAACCTAAAAGGATTACAAAGGCATCGTTATTAACATTTTTCAAGGTGAAACTACTTATACAACTAGGTAAGCTTTTCTGATAATAATTTCATTTCGATAAGCGGAGAGATATTTTCGTATAGAATTCCATATACCGTGCGGCAAATCGGAATATTAGCTTTTAATTGTTTGTTGATTTCATGAATACACTTCACCGCATAATAGCCTTCAGCAATCATGCCCATTTCAAACTGAGCCGACTTTACCGAATACCCCTTACCAATCATATTTCCGAAGGTTCTATTCCTACTGAACTGGGAGTATGCTGTAACTAGGAGGTCTCCTAAATAGGCTGACTCTTTAATATCTCTATTGATAGGATGTACAGCAGCTAAAAAGGCGTCCATTTCTCTGCTAGCATTGGAGATGAGTACAGCTTGAAAGTTATCACCATAGTGTAAGCCATGGCAAATACCTGAAGCTATGGCATAAATATTTTTAAGCACTGCTGCGTATTCAGTTCCATAAATATCATCACTTGTAATGGTTTTTATGTAACGTGTATTTAGCATACTCGCGAACGTTTCTGCATTTTCTTGATTCTCACAAGCAATAGTTAAGTAAGATAACTTTTCTAAGGCTACTTCTTCTGCGTGACAAGGACCTGAAATGACTAAAATTTGATCAATTGGAACTTGGTATATTTCCCTGAAATAATCACCAATAATTAAGTTGTATTCAGGTACAATTCCTTTAATTGCCGATACTATGTATTTCGATTTAAAAACTTCAGGATTTACCGCAGAGAGTGTTGTATGTAAAAACGCTGCAGGTACAGCAAATATTAGGCAATCCACCTCGTCTATCACTTTGTTTAAATCAGAACTCACATGGTCTGGATTGATTTTTATTTCTGCAGAACGAAGGTAATTTAAATTATGCCCGTATTTACGAATATTGTCTATCGCTAATTCATCACGCATCCACCAACGTACTTCATGTTTTGCATCACATAACATCTTTACAATTGCTGTAGCCCAACTCCCACCACCAATCACTGCTACTCTAGAATTCGCGATTAACTTATCCATGTCCTTTTGTTTAGTTGAACAAATATATAATAATATGTTAATGGGATAATATGTTAATGTGTTAATGGGATAATATGTTAATGTGCCAATGAGCTAATGTGCTAATGCTTGATTTGGTGAAAAGGATGTTTAAATGGGATGATAGGCAAGTATTTAAGTATGATTTGAGTCATAAACAAACCAATCACATTATTTTCAACTTTGTGTCATCAAACAAAACAATAACAAATTATGAGAAAAATATTCACGCTAATTGCGATGTCCTTAGTGATTGCTTCTTGTGGAGGAAGCAGTAACCCAACTGAAGCCACAGAAAACGAATCAAACAATGAATCATCAGAAAATAAAGATGTTTCTGACTATGATCCAAAACGTGGTGAAGGTAAATTTTCAAGTGTAGAATTGTCAGCAACTTTAGACCAAACAATGGCTACTGATGGTGAAGCCGTGTATGGTGTAAAATGTTCATCATGCCATAAAACTACAGCTGAAAAGCTAGTAGGACCAGGTTGGGA
>CAJBVG010000183.1 GCA_903958995.1 uncultured bacterium
GCGAAATTATCATACGAATTAAACTTCTACCAAACGGCTATAGAAAGTTTCCAAGATTATTTAGATGCTTATCCAGAAACAGCAGAAGCTGAAGAAGCACAATCGTTATTAGGCGAATCGTTACTGTACACTAGAAATTACAAACAAGCAATATTAATCCTAGAAAAGATTCAACCGCGTACGAAGCGTGCTAACCTTGCTTTCCAGAAGGTAAGCTATTACAGAGGCATTGAATTGTATAATGAAGGGAATTATACGGAAGCCATTAAGTTATTCAACCAATCGCTAGTAACAGCATTAGATAAGAAAACACAAACCTATGCTTGGTATTGGAAAGGTGAAGCTTACTTCATGCTTAAAAATTATGATGAGGCCTTGAAATACTTTTCTATTTACGACCAATCGAGTTCTGATAATGCAGAATTAAATTCTTCTGTAAATTATCAATTAGGCTATACGTATTTCAAGAAAGAAGATTACAAATCGTCTATCGTTTACTTTGATCGTTATTTAAAATCGGAATCGAAATTAAATAACTTGAATAGTGCTAAAAAAATTAATGATGCGGTACTTCGTTTGGCTGATGGGTATTTCATCATTAAGGAATACGACAAAGCATTGTTCTCGTATAATAAAATTATAAACGATAAAGCAACTGGTTCTGACTACTCGCTATTTCAAAAGAGTATGATTTTAGGATTACAGAATAAGCAAAATGATAAAATTGTAACCCTTAAATCTTTATTATCGAATTATTCAGGTTCAAGTTATGCAGATGATGCGACGTATGAAATTGGAAATGGATTTTTCATCATGAATAATACTGCCGATGCGATTACATATTTCTTGGAATTAGTGCAAAAATATCCGAACAGCAGATATGTAGCGAAATCGAGATTAAGTTTAGGTTTGATATATTACAATGAATCGCAAGATGAGAAATCATTGGGAATGTATAAAGCCATTATTGTAGATTACCCTGGCACAGAAGAAGCGAAAGAAGCATTACTATCTATTAAAAACATTTATGTTGATGCAGGTAATGCCGATGGATATTTGAACTACGTGAAAACATTACCATTTGCAAGTGTAAGTTCTGGTGCACAAGATTCGATTACATACCAAGCAGCCTATAACCGTTACATGGTAGGCGATTGCGACAATGCGATTAATGGATTTAATAATTACATCGAACGATTCCAGAATGGGAACTTCATCATCGAAGCTCACGCGAATCGCGCGGAGTGTTTCATGAAAACAAAACGAGAGAAATCAGCGATCATTGATTTCGAATTTTTAATTGCGAATTCTAATCCGAAATACTTAGAACGTTCTTTAGTACAAGCTGCAAGGATTTACTTTAAGGCAAACGATTTCGAAAAGTCAGCTATCTATTATACGCAATTAGAATCGCAAGCAGAGTTTAAAGATAATTACAAAGAAGCCATTTCGGGTGCATTAAAATCATATGCAGCATTAAAAGACAGTTCAGGTATTTTAAAATATAGTCAGCGTGTATTATCATTCGAGAAATCGAGTATAGAAGACCAGTACTTAGCGAACTTATATTTAGGAAGATATTACTTCAGCATTAATAGTATTGACGAAGCGGATACGTATTTTAGAAATGTATCGAAGATGACGAAAACCGAATCGGGTGCAGAAGCGAAATACATGATTGCAAGCATCTTGTTCATCAAAGGGAAATACCTTGACGCACAACAAGCGTGTTTCGATTTGAGTAACCAAGTACCGGCCTATGAATATTGGGTAGCTAGAGGGTTTATCATACTTGCCGACACCTATGCCAAATTGGGCAACGACTTTCAAGCAAAGAGCACCTTACAATCCATCATCGAAGAGTACAGTATACACGATGATGGCGTAATTGAAGAAGCCAATAAAAAATTAGCAGAAATTAACCAGCCGAAATAATATGAACAGAAAGAACATCATTACCCTGTTGGCTGTAGCTATACTTAGCACAAACGCATTCGCACAAAAGAATTTGTCGGAAGAAGTAAACGTGGTTCGTCAGTACAAACC
>CAJBVG010000184.1 GCA_903958995.1 uncultured bacterium
CGCTTGGATCCTCCGTATTACCGCGGCTGCTGGCACGGAGTTAGCCGATCCTTATTCTTTAGGTACCGTCAGCCTCGAACGCATCCGAGGGTTTCTTCCCTAACAAAAGCAGTTTACAATCCAGAGGACCGTCTTCCTGCACGCGGCATGGCTGGTTCAGACTTTCGTCCATTGACCAATATTCCTTACTGCTGCCTCCCGTAGGAGTCTGGTCCGTGTCTCAGTACCAGTGTGGGGGGTCATCCTCTCAGATCCCCTACCGATCGTCGCCTTGGTGTGCCGTTACCACACCAACTAGCTAATCGGACGCATGCCCATCTTCAACCCTGACGTTTGATAATAAAACGATGCCGTTTCATTATATTATGCGGTATTAATCTCCCTTTCGGAAGGCTATCCCCCAGTTGAAGGTAGGTTGCATACGTGTTACGCACCCGTGCGCCACTCTCACAGGGAGCAAGCTCCCTGATCCCGTTCGACTTGCATGTATTAGGCCTGCCGCTAGCGTTCATCCTGAGCCAGGATCAAACTCTCCGTTGTATAAAACTTTAAGTTTAATCTGTCTTAGATTATTTTTTATTATTTGAATTTGACTTCTGGCACACAATCTCCCTCCCTATAAAAATAGTTTGGGGTTGCTGCCCGCTATACTACATAGTACATCTCAAAGAACTTCTATCAAACCTCTCGTCTGATAATGCTGCTAGTTGTGGCCGCGATCCACCCGTTTCTTTTCACTAACCTTTTTAACTTTTACCCTTTTGCTTCTTCGTCTCTTCGACTTTTCGTCGTTTCGATTTAAATACCCCTCGTTTGGGGACTGCAAAGGTAGAAAAATAATCCGCTTTACAAAAATAATTTTAAATAAAATGTTTTTTAAAACGTCCCTATACTTCTTATTGGGGATGCAAATGTAGAAATGTAAGTCGAATCCCACAAGACATAGGCACATTTATTTTCATATTTTAAATTAAACCCCTGAAAATTAATCGGAAATAATATATACGCACAATAACTTTTAATCGTTTTACCTAAAAATTTTAATAACAACCGCTAAAAAGTATATTTGTCGCATGTTTAAAACAAAGCAATTTCGATTATCAATCATCTTAGTACTACTATTAAGCTTAAACGCTTGTAAAAGCGAATACCAAAAAGTATTGAAAGGTAATGACTTACCTAAGAAATACGAGATGGCAAAGAAGTATTATAACGACAAAGATTACTTCCGTGCACTTACATTATTAGAAGAACTAGTCAATGTTTACCGCGGTTCAGAAGAAGCCGAATCTATATATTACTATTATGCTTATTGCCATTATGGATTAAAAGATTTGATTACTGCACGCTTTCACTTTAAAAACTTTGCAGAAACCTACCCTAGAAGTAAATACACGGAAGAGTGTAGATACATGACAGCTTATTGCTACTACTTAGATTCTCCAGATTTTACGCTGGATCAAGATAATACCTACAAAGCTATCGAGAGTTTACAACTATTCATTAATATGTATCCGAAATCGGAACGTGTGAGTGAATGTAACCAGTTGATCGACCGCTTACGTGATAAATTGGAGTCGAAATCATATAGCAATGCCAAAATGTATTACAATATTGGTGATTATAAATCGGCAATCTATGCATTTAGAAATGCTAATATCGATTTCCCAGATAATAAATATCGCGAGGAAATGCTGTTTTTGACAGTGAAATCAAGCTATTTATATGCTAAACTGAGTATAGACTCTAAAAAATCAGAAAGATTTTTGGAAACTATCGATTATTATCAGAACTTTGTCGATTCTTATGCATCGAGCAAATACTTGAAAGAAGCTCAAGAAATACAATCAGATTGCATAGTGAAAATTGAAACTTTAAAGAATTTATCAAAATAGTATGAATAACGTAGTAAAAAATACCACTCCAACATCTACAATTACAAGAGATGTACGTGAGTTAGACGTAAAAACTGGTAACATCTACGAAAGTATCGTAGTTATTTCTCGTAGAGCGAATCAAATCTCTTCAGCTCTTAAAGAAGAATTAAACTCAAAACTTTCAGAATTTGCTACTTCAAACGATAATTTAGAAGAAGTATTCGAAAACAGAGAGCAAATTGAAATTTCAAAATATTACGAGAGAATGCCAAAAGCTACTTTATTAGCAACTCAAGAATTCCTCGAAGACAAGATTTACCAACGTAAACTTGAAGAATAATTTTTAAACCCTCTCCTTCGAGAGGGTTTTTCATATCTTTCCATTCGTATTTCAACAGAACAATGAAGGGTAAAAAAATAATCATCGGTGTAACCGCCAGTATTGCAGCCTATAAAATTGCTTCTCTTATCCGTTTATTGGTTAAAGAAGGTGCTGAAGTAAAAGTGATTATGACGGAAGATGCCAAATCTTTTATCACTCCTCTAACACTTTCAACATTATCTAAAAATCCAGTTTATTCATCTTTTATTAAAAACGATTTAGGTGAATGGACTAACCATGTTGAATTAGGAATTTGGGCTGATGTAATACTTATAGCTCCAGCAAGTGCTAATACTCTTGCCAAAATGTCTTCTGGAATTTGCGATAATCTTTTATTAGCAACCTACCTATCTGCAAAATGCCCTGTAATGTTTGCTCCAGCAATGGACTTAGACATGTATCAGCATCCAACAACAGTAGAAAATATTCAAAAATTAATTTCATTCGGGAACCAACTAGTAGCAGCCAAACATGGTGAATTGGCTAGTGGACTTATTGGTGAAGGTCGTATGGCCGAACCCGAAGAATTATTTGCAGAACTCCAACATTTCTTTTCAAAAAAAAAAGAATTAGCGAATAAGAAAGTTCTTATCACTGCTGGCCCTACTTACGAAGCCATCGATCCTGTGCGATTTATTGGCAATCATTCAACGGGTAAAATGGGATTAGCACTTGCCATCGAATGTCACCAACGTGGAGCGGATGTTACACTTATCTGTGGACCCAATCAATTAGATCTTTCCAAGTATCCTTTTCATAGTATCGAAGTAACTTCATCTGATGAAATGTATAATCATTGCGTTTCATTATTTCCAGATACCGATATTGCTATTTTAAGCGCAGCTGTTGCTGATTACAAATCTGTTGAAATTGCAGATCAAAAAATAAAGAAAAGCGAAAATCAAATTAGCGTAGATTTAGAAAAAACAAAAGACATTTTAAGTTACTTAGGCAGTATAAAGTCAAAACAAATTCTAGTAGGTTTTGCTTTAGAAACTACTAACGAAGTACAAAACGCTCAAGAAAAGTTGGTTCGTAAGAATGCTGACATGATCGTTTTAAATTCATTGAACGATAAAGGTGCTGGGTTTGGCTACGATACTAATAAAATAAGCCTTATACAGAAAAATAATAAAATAATAGATTTCCAATTAAAATCTAAAAAAGACGTTGCTATTGATATTATTAACGAAATAATTTCGTTAATTCGTTAGTTCCATATAGAAATTACATGTTCAAAAAAATTAGTATTCTTTTTCTTTTTCTATTTGTAGGCTTAAAATCATTTTCTCAAGATGTAAGTTGTAAGGTGCAAATTATTACACAACAGCTAGCATCTACAGATAAGTCGATTTTTATTGAAATGGAGAAATCTATTTTTGAATTTGTGAATAATACGAAATGGACTACCGACATCTTTCAAATTAATGAGCGAATTGAATGCAACTTAATTTTGAATATTAAAGAGCAAGTAGGAATTGATGAATTCAAAGCAACCGCACAAATACAGTCTAGCCGCCCTATTTTTAATAGCTCTTACAACTCCACGTTGTTTAATTATATGGATGAAGATTGGACTTTTAAATACATCATTAATCAACCGTTAGAATTTAACGAAAACGAAACTCGCTCGAATTTAACATCACTAATTGCTTATTATGTGTATGTAATGGTAGGGCTTGATTATGACTCTTATTCATTATTTGGAGGTACTACTTATTACCAAAAAGCGAGGAATATTGTAAATAATGCTCAAACTCAACCTGGTAAAGGCTGGAAAGCATTTGATGGCACTCGTAATCGATTCATTCTTGTAGATAATTTCCTTGATAATAGTTTTAAACCCCTTCGTCAGACTATTTACACCTATCACCGCGGTGGTATGGATGTAATGACCCAAAATGCAGAAAATGGACGTGCTGAGATTAAAGATTTATTACCTATACTTTTGAAATTAGCGAAAGATCGTCCTAATTCTATGGCTTTAAACATCTTCTTCTCTGCCAAAAACGACGAGTTTGTTAATATTTTTTCGAAGGCCCTACCAAACGAGAAACAGAATATCATACAGATTCTCTCCGAAATCGACCCCGGGAATAGCAGTAAATACCAAAGCATCAGTAAGAATAACTAAGTTTATATTTCCGTTTTATTATCGATAAAATCCATTATTTTAGCAATGGAAAACGGATGTGCTATGCTTAGGAAAATCATCATCAAAAACTTTGCGATTATCGACGACTTGGAGTTAGAACTTCATGATGGCTTTAATATTTTGACCGGTGAAACTGGTGCGGGTAAATCTATTATTTTAGGTGCATTAGGATTATTACTCGGGCAACGATTCGATTCGAAGAACCTAAAGAACAATCAGAAAAAATGCATCATCGAAGGGCATTTCACCTTAAATGAATTTTCATTACAACGTTTTTTTGAAGAGTCGGATTTAGATTA
>CAJBVG010000185.1 GCA_903958995.1 uncultured bacterium
GATTGTGCCACTACTACGTTCTATAATTTTGACCCACTAAGCATGGGTGTAAAAAAACAAGTCATTAAACATGTGAAAATTTATCCTAATCCATCATCAGGTGTATTTACTTTAGATGGAGTTGATCTAGGAAGCGCCCAAGTAAAATGTTTTGATATTTTAGGAAATGAAATATCAATTGAAATATCAATAAATGATAACAGCATTTCGTTTAATCCAGCTCAGTTAGATGGGGTATATATTATTTATATTAAAACTCCCGATGGTGTTTCTGTTGAACGTATAATTCTAAATAGAAAATGAAATTAAAGTACTATTTCATTGTTTTATTGATGTGCATTTCCTCTTATTCGAATGCGCAAATCGTGCCTAGTGATTCCACGTCGAGAGTAATAAATGCTCATTCATTGCAACTCATTTCTCAATATGAAGATGCTATACAATTTAATAAGAAATCTAATTTTGATGATTTTTTGAAATTGTTCCATGCTAAAAATACTCTTGTGTTTAACGATGTCATGCCTCATAATAAATTACAGGAGAAAGTTACCCCTACAGATTATGTTCAATTAATTAAAAAGTATTATACCGATACTTCATTTGTTTCGGTTACAATAAAACCTTATGAAGTTGGCGTAGTTACTTTTGAAGGGAATGACGTTGCCAACTTAAGTATACTTGCTTATAAATATGTAAACAGCATTGCTAGAAGTGGTATCTATTATACCGATACCTTTAATGTGCGTTTTGATATTATCTATGATTTTGACACCCAATCTTACGAGATTGTCAATATAGCAAGTGTAGATCGTAGAGATTCTTACATGCAAGTTTATCCTCAATATCGTGGATTTTTGAATAAATCAAATCTGAAAAACGATTCCATTTATGTGAACGGAGTAATGTTCCCAGTAAATCCACTTGGTTATACTCAATTGAAAAACGTAAATCTGAAAAGCGAGTTCCTATTTGTGCCTTACCATAAGGATGTGATGTTTAAAATGTATCGTGTTCCTGATAATATTCCTTTCATCAAAAATAAATTAGATTTTAAAAAGGACAAAAACCTAGTGAAAATTAATTTTTGGAAATGGATGGTGTTTGTCGATTTTCAATACCATTTCATACCAGACGGTTCATCACCTATAAAAACTATTAATGATACACTTGGCGTTAATACGATGAACCAAGGATCATTTTCCAATTTTATAATGCTAAACATCACTCGTCGAGTATCTAACAAAGGCTATTGGTCTGTTAAATTTGGAGGTGGAGCCGACGTATTTAATTACCAACTTAATCTTGCAAGCCAACATTCAAAATACTTAGCAGTCGACCCCGATGGAGATACTTATCTGCGAACCAACAAAGTATTTAATATCAGAGAAACACACAATCTAGTTTACGCTACTGCTCCGCTTACACTTCAAAAAGGATTTACATTTGGGAAAAACTCTGTATACATTCAAGCAGTTTATTATTTAATGTTGAAATACTCTTCTTCTTACAATATGGATGCGAATGCTACTTATTCTGGATACTACGAAGAGTTATTTGGTTTAACAATAAGTGAGAATGGGGTTTATGATTTTGGCACTTACGATTTTCAATTAAGAGGTATTCCTCTATTGCCTAAATCGATGGTTAGTTCTTATGGCATCGGAATTGGTTATAACAGACAATTATCTCGAAAAGCTTATTTTGATTTCGGATTAAATTATAGAACTAGTAATACCTATTTATTTCAAGAAGATCCTAAACGTTTAAGTGATTCGTATTTGGGATTGAATAGCTTGACTAATTTAAACCATCAACTCAAAGTTGAATATGTAAATATGAATTTCGGATTAAGTATTAAACTTTAATTGATGAAGTATTTAGTATTGCTTTCGTTTCTTCTTACTTCTACTTTTGTTAATGCACAAGGGAAGTTAGTATTTATGTATGCTGATGCTTCTGCAAATACAAGCAATCAGGCATTAACTACTAAATTGTACGATGCTCTTCAAGAAACTGACTCTAGACTACTCGTATATATCAGCAATGGCGCAAATCCTGTGGTGTCTACTAGTATCTATGATATGCAAAATGTAGTGAACGCTTTAAGTACACTTAAACCTCCATTACCGAATGTTGTTTTTGATGTCGATAGTATTAATAGAATTTTTAACGCAGAAAGCTCTTTCGATTTCTCGAATCTAAGTTCATCAAAAAACAATGCCGATGATTTATTCTTCTTCTTTTTCTTTGATGTAAATACCTGTAGGCTAGATAAGCAAATCGAAAAAATTGCAGAACGTATTTTGTTATCCAATAGATTGATTTCGAAAAATGGATTGAATGCAAATTGTAAAATCAGAATCTATTTCAACAATGTTCAATCAGAAATAGATAAGAATTACATTCGTTACATTAAAGAAGAAAAAGGATACGAGGTGGTTGAATATTAATTAACCGTTTTGTTTTTTAACTCAAACTCCTTCACTAATTCCTCAGGCGTTTTGCCTAAATTATCAAGTGATGTTTTTGCATCTTTTACAAAAGTATGGTTAGGATACATACGGATAAACTTTCTGTAGTAATTCCCAGCCTCTTCGTAATTCTGCAAATAAGTATCATAAATAAATCCACATAAGAATATACTTTCAGCTGCCTTGTTCGATTTTGGGTAAACTAAAAACACTTGTTGGAACTTTCGGATCGCATATTCATAGCTTTTTAAGCCATTTAATACTTCGCCCTGTTTAAAAATTATTTCGGCAGTTTTAATGTCGTCTTTATATTCTTTCGAATACAAATCTGCCTTTTGTAGAAATAGTCGAGCTATAGAATCATTCAACTCCGTTTGCTCACCAAACAAGCTGTTCTCAATTTGAACTAACTCCTCATATTGCTTTTCTTGTGCTTTTTTACAAGAACTAAAAATGCTTATACTGCTAATGATTGCTATTAATGCTGCTTTTCTATAGATATTCATACGATACTCTGTTCTTTTTTCGTTTCTACTACAATTATACATATTTTTGTACTTGTGAAAAAGATATTCATTTTACTGATGGCCTGTTTTCTGTTAGTCAATTCTGTTGGCTATACCGTTTATGCCCATTTTTGTGATGATGAATTGAAACAAGCAAGCTTAATCGTTGATACCGGCAAATCTTGCTGTGCTGATGAGGATGCCCCTAAGCCTTCTAAAAATGAAGATATGTCTTGCTGCTCCGAAAAAGATGTTCATGTGGTAATAAAAGATCAATTCGTAAAATCAGAGCTTTCATTTTCCGCATTAAATCAACCTGTCTTATTTATAAATAGTGTTTTTAAAATTGAGTATTTAGCTAATTTCACACAACTAACAACTCACAATTCACAACTCATAATTCAGAATTCGAGTCCTCCTCCCGACCTTAACCTCCTACACTCCGTATTTCGTATTTGATAGTAAGCTTCCGTTTTGAATGCAATTAGGCATTCTATTTGTTAGCTTATTAATCAATTCCATATGAATAAAATAAAAAATTATAGATTTCTATTTTTTTTGTTGATGCTACAAACGGTGAGTACATTTCTGTTTGCACAATCAAAAAAAGATACCACGAAAGTCATCAACCTAAAAGGTGCTGATGTTACTTTTGAAAAATCGGGTGTGATGATTTCCATACAACCTATAAAAACAGAGATAATTAGCAGTAAGGAACTTCGTAAAGCAGCTTGCTGTAATCTCGGAGAAAGCTTTGAAACCAATGCTACTGTTGACGTTACGTATAAAGATGCTCTTACTGGAAGTAAAGAGTTACAAGTGCTAGGATTATCTGGTTCATACATACAGTTACTTACCGAAAATGCTCCACTCATTTCTGGACTAGGTTTAACCTATGGCTTAAATGGTATACCAGGTACTCAAATCGAATCCATCAATATTGTGAAAGGCCCAGGTTCTGTAATGTTTGGTCCTGATGCCATGAGTGGGATGATAAACGTTGAACTAAAAGACCCCGACCGTGCCGATAAATGGTTTATTAATGGGTACATGGATGAAAATTATCGTTCTGAATTAAACATCGACCATAAAATCAAAGTTGCTCCCAATGTTAATTCTTTTCTTTCTTTTCATATCGATGATATGTTTAGAAAGGTAGATGAAAATGGAGATAACTTTTTAGACATGCCCCTTGTTCGAAATATTAATGTACTGAACAAATGGAAATTCAACAATCAAAAAGGATTAATGTCGCAATTCTCCATTAAGTATTTAAATGAACAACGCATGTCTGGCGAGAAAGATTTCGACTACAGAAGAACGTATGCCGACATGAGTAAATGGGCACAAAAAATCAATACCAATCGCATTGAGTTATACGGACGAACAGGGTATGTAATTCCAAGTGCTGATTATAAAAGCATCGGATTTCAATATGCGTATGTGTATCACGAACAGATAGGTTTTTATGGGATACGCAAGTATAATGCAAATCAAAATTTATTGAACTTACGTTTAATCTATAACATGGAAATGAATAAAAAGCATTCCATCAACATCGGACTAAGTTTAAAAAATGAATTAATTAAAGAGCAGTTCGATACGCTGAATGTAGATAGGACAGAATCAACTCCTGGCTTCTTTGTTGAAGATACTTACAAGATGAGTCCGCGTTTAATCATCATCGCTGGTTATCGTGCCGATTACTTAAAATCTAAAGTATACCATACACCTAGACTTAATGCAAAATATACCCTTTCAGACCAAACGGACCTGCGTGCAAGTGTAGGAAAGGGAATACGATTGCCACATGTATTTGCTGAAAATCCAGCCTTGTTAGTGAGCTCAAAAGAGTTCGTCATTGCTAAGGATATTAAAGTAGAAGAGTCAATCAATTATGGTTTAAATCTTGTGCATTCGTTTACCCTTGGATTTCGTAAAGGTAGTATTGGTTTCGATGCTTACCGTACAGAATTTCAAAACAGATTGCGTGTAGATTTAGACTCCGACCCTTTAGTGGTTAATGTGTATTCGCAAGCCAATGCATCATATTCTAATACGTTCCAAGCAGAGCTTACGTATAAGATTTTGAAAACAGTAGAAATGAAATTAGCGTACAAATATTTAGATGTACAAAGTAAATTAAATGGCACTTACATTCGTGATCCTTATATTGCTACTAATCGTTTTCTCACTACTTTCTCTTTCGAATCATTTAATAGAAAATGGAAAGCAAACGTAGGATTCAATACAGTTGGATCAAAACGTTTACCACAAACACATCCGCATTTTGGCACAGAGAATTTACCACTAAAATCGCCAATGTACACCATTGTAAATACGCAAATTACCAGAACATTTAAATCGTTTGAGATTTACATCGGAGCCGAAAATTTATTCGACTTTAAACAAAACACACACTTACTCGGATCTGATGATCCATATGGTCCGTACTTCGATGCTTCTTATATTTGGGGGCCTATGGATGGTAGGAGAGTGTACACTGGATTTAGATATAAAATTAAGAATTGATATGAAAAATATACTATTAGTACTAGCAATTGCATTCATTAGCAGTGCAACTTATGCTCAAACAAAAACAGATACGATTTATGCAAAAGGGAATTGTGAACATTGCAAAGACCGTATAGAAGCATCAGTTAAAGGAATGAAAGGAATCGTAGATGCAAATTGGGATCCTAGTTTCGCTCGTTTAATCACGACTTACAACACCAGCGAAGTAAGCAATCCTGAAATTCAGAAAATGATGGCATCTGTAGGGCACGATACCGATTTATTTAGAGCAGACGATAAAGTGTATAAGAGCTTGCCCGCTTGTTGTAAATATGAACGCGACCCAGTTGAAAAAACAACAACAGGAATTCAAACTTTTGAATTTGTTATAGAAGGCATGACTTGTGCTGAAGGTTGCGCAAAAGGAATTGAACTTTCTCTTCTGAAACAAAAAGGGGTAAAGTCATCTTCAGTAAATTTTGATACGAAAAGAGCTAAAGTGGTTTACGATTCAAAAAAACTTACTAAGGATAATATTATTGCAATTGTAGAAGGATTTACTCCTGAAGGCGAAAAACCACACTATAAGGTGGTGCTTTTAAAATAAATTGTAATCTAATTGTCAAGATTAGCTAACTCGTTTGGAATTATTCTAAATAAGGTGCACATTTGCCTCTGTTAAGAATAATTCTAAATAAGTTAGGTTTATGAAAAGCCCCTCCATTGCGTTTTTTTCAATGTTTTTGCTATCATTGAGCACAAATTCACAGTCGCACTCCTTAGATTCGCTAAGAACGTCAAACATCCACGAAATCACCATTCACTCCAGAAAAGATCCCGATACCATGAGCACCATTGGGAAGTGCAGTATCAAAGAAATGGACCTGCCACAATCCTTATCCATCATAGACGCAAAGCTTTTAAAGCAACAGCAAGTTGTTTCAATGTCAGACCTTTTGAAAAATACCAATGGTTTGTACATTATGGGAACTACTGGCGGTTATCAAGAAGAAATTGCATCACGTGGTTCATCAATTAACAGTTCGAATACCTTTAAAAACGGGATACGATATTTTGCCGGAATGAAAACCGAATTAAGCGGAATAGAAAAAGCAGAAATTTTAAAAGGTAATGCAGCAATTTTATTTGGCAATGTTGCACCTGGTGGGGTGTTAAATATAGTCACCAAAAAACCACAATTGACATCTGGTGGAAGTATTGGATTAAGCTATGGAAGCTTTGATCGAATAAAACCTCAATTTGATATTTATGGGGCACTCAATAAAAATAAAACAATAGCATTCCGATTAAACTCCTCATTAGAAAAATCGAATAGCTTTAGAAAAGAAGTAACCTCATCGTTGTTTTATATTAATCCATCTCTCTTATTTTCCATATCACCAAAAACAAAAATATTGGTTGAAGGAGATGTAACGAAGTATGAAACTACGCCAGATTTTGGCGCAGGCATTATCAATTATGAAATTGTAAAAATTCCAAGAGACCGATTTTTAGGAGTATCATGGGGGAAATACAAAGCCAATCAAAACTTTGTTTCTTCAACAATTTCTCATCAAGTAAATAAAAGTATTTCCATCAATTCCATAACTGGACTAAGATTTTACAACACCGATTTATTTGCTAACGCTCGTCCGAATTCAACAGGAAGTATAATTTCTTCAAATGGAATTTGGAAAAGAAATATTCAGCGTTCTTCAATTTCAGACAGATATTTTATTCAGCAATTTGATGTCAATTCTGCATTTCGTACAGGGTTTATCAAACATCAAGTTTTAGTAGGAGCAGATTTTGAAAATTTTACCACATCAACATTGAATTACATTAATTATTCAAAATACGATAGTGTAAACGTGTTTAATAATTATGATTCATCATTAGAACCTACTATTCCTACACTAACAAAAAATACAAATACTGATAATCCTGTTGCACGTATGGGTTATTATATTCAAGACTTAATTTCATTCCCAAAATATTTCAAGATACTAGCTGGACTTAGGTATTCAAGCATTACGTCTACTACAAACACGTTTAAGTATTCCGACTCTACATCTACCAATGTAAGCAAAACGGATATTGCATATTCGCCTAAGTTTGGCTTAGTATTTCAACCGAATGATAGACAAACATTATTTGCAAGCTATTCCAATTCTTTTGTATTAAATACAGGAGTTGATATAAATGGAACAGCTTTAGCACCATCTATTGTTGATCAATATGAAATTGGACTAAAAAATAAATTCTATAACAATCGATTATCTCTTCAGCTAACCGCGTATCAAATTACAAATTCAAATCTTGCGCAAACATCATTATTGAATGGAAATTCAAATAGTAACATTAAAGAATTATCAGGTGCAACTACATCAAATGGAATCGAGCTCGATTTAATTTATCAACCTAATCCATTTTTATATGTCATGGGAGGATATAGTTTTACGAAATCAACTTATACGAAAAGTAACATGTATATAATTGGTTCCGAATTAAGATATAATCCAAAACACACAGCAAATATGAGTGTGAATTATTCTATTCATAAAGGTTGGTTGAAAAATACTCAACTCGGATTAATTTCTTCTTTTGTTGGTAACCGTTTTGCTGGAAGATCAACTAGGGTTACTATTCTGAATGATAATTATAAATTAATTCCACTATCTTCATACATCTTGTTTGATGCTACACTTTCATATCTGTATAAAAATTGGAGCGCAAAAGGTAAATTGGCAAACATTACTGATGTGTTGAATTATAATATTCATGA